>CALLZQ010000650.1 GCA_937858255.1 uncultured Tabrizicola sp. | reverse complement strand
ACTTTACCCCCCACCCTTCTCTCACCCCCCCCCCCCCTTTTTCCAAACCCCCCCCCTGCCACGATCCCTCCTCCAAGTGCCGCCAGCACAGATATGATGTTCGCGAAGTTTTCTAAAACGCTCTCACTCACCCCCGCCCCTCCAGATACCGCCGTTTCGCCTCTTCCTGCCGGCCAAAGTCCCGGACCATGTTCTCAATCGCAACCTCGTCCGACTTGTCGGCATAGCGGAATTCGCTGTCGGCGTAGCGGTTGACCTCTTGGATCACCATGTCCACGGTGATCGGCGTCATCAGGCCGCGGATCATCGCCAGTTTCTCATCATAGGGTTTGAAGAGAAACAGGTCGGGGTTTTCCATCCATTCATCGGGCAGTTCAAAATCCATCGCCCGCACCTTGACCGCGTCGGTGATGTTCTTGATGGCGCGGCCGGTGAAGCGCTCATCCGCCTCTTGGATCGCCTTCAGATAGCGGCCGATTTTCGCAATCGTATCCAGCGGGCCAATCTCAGCCGCGACCCGGTCCCAGACCTTGATCAGCCCGTCCTCGTGGGGCCGCGAATGACCCTCGAAACTCGCCGCGACGGCTTTTTTGATCTCTTGCGCTGCGAACAAGTCATGATCGCCCAAGGGGATTTGGTGGTTCTTGCCGAGGAGCAGCGAGAGGATGTCGATGTAATCCTCGCGCGTTTGCGGGCCATCGACCAGAAACCTAGCCCCGGCCCGCTGGCGCAGGGCGTCATCCACATTCTCGGGGTAGTTACTGAACATGCCAAAGGTGCAATTGCCGCGCACCACTGTACCTGGCCCGGCGAAGGCGCCCATGAAGACCGCCGTGACCTCTTGTTGACCGGCGCTCGACTGCCGGTCGCCGCGCTTGCCGGCCACCTGGTCGATATCGTCGATAGTGCCAAAGCCGATCACGCCGGGGTCAATCACATTGTCGATAAAGGCTTTGGCGTTCTGGCCGGACTTGCCCTGATAGCTGTCGATCTGGTCGATCGAGAAGTTCTGATAGCGGAAGGGGTAGCCCGCGACCTTGCAATAATCATTCAGCAGCCCCGCCATCATCTGAATCAGCGTGGTCTTGCCGGTGCCCGGCTTGCCATCCCCCATGAAGGTAAAGATGAAGCCGCCCAGTTCAGCGAAAGGGTTCAGTTTGCGGTCGAAATCATAGGCCATCAGCATCTTGGCCAGTTTCATCGACTGATATTTGGCGATGTGATTGCCGACCACCTCATGCGGCTTCTTGAACTGCATGGTGATCTGCCCGCCTTTGGCCGCGCGGGCGGGTTTAAAGCCGGACAGGGTCAGCCCATCAGCCTCGACCTTCCAGGAATTGCCGGTAAAGCCATCGAGGCGCGGGGCATTGGCGGCGCGCAGGGCCACTTTTTCCATCAGCGCCTCGCAAAAGGCGGCGACGGTCGCGGCCAGCCGGGCCTCTTCGCCGGCATGGGCGGCGATGTCCTGATCAAGCTCCCACAGGGCGCCTTGCAGAGCGAGGGGGGCATTGTCGGTCAGCACCTCATCCACCGTGCCGACCTCGACCGTCAGGGCCCCCAGATGCGGTGCGAGCAGAAAGGCCGTCGCATTGGCAAAGCTGTACAGGACCACCAGCGCCTCTGCCGCCAGCAGTTCGGTGAATTCGGCGCGGCGAAGGTCGGGCAGGCGCCCTTCGAGATTGGCCTTTTTCAACTCGCCCAGAGGCGATTGCTGGGCATAGGCCTCGCCCATGGCCAGCGCAATGGCGACCCCGCGCCGCAGGGCGTTCAACACGGCGGCCTGTTGCGGCGAGATCAGGCCATCGGCCAGCGCCTCAACCCGCTCGACCAGCCGCACGCCGCCCGGCCGGGTGGTGGGCCGGGTAACAAGGCCGGGGGTGGTCGAGCGGAACCGGGGCCGCGTGCCGATCCCGGGGCTGCGTTCGGGCGCCGCGACCTCAACCGCCTTGGCCAGCCGGGGCGCATGATCAAAGCCGGTGATCAGGTTCAGCGCCGCCTCATACTGGATGCGGATCGCCTCTTCCTTCAGTTCCATGGTGTCGCGTGTGGACATGAAAGCCCCCTAAAAAATCAACGGGTCGAAATGATGCGGCCGCCCGCGCCGACAATAAATTTGCGCACGTCACGAAAGCCGGGGGGGTTCAGTTCCATCAGCACCTGAAACGGGCGTTCGGGCAGGATCACCATCCGCTCCATCCGCGTCGCGCCATGGTCCATGTCCTGCCCCAGAAACGGGTCGCGCTTGAAGATCTGCCGCTCGACAGTCGAAAACCAGCCGTCCTTGACCAGTTCGGTGCGGTCGGCGATCAGGTCTTCGACCGTCCAGACCAGCGCCCAATCCTCGCCCGCAGGTGCTTTGGCGGTGGTCAACACCTGCGAGATCGGCCCCGATTGCAGCGTATAGGCGCTGGAATACATTGGGCCGAGGTGGATGCGCCGCAGCCGCTTGGGGTGCAGATCGGGGAAATCGGTGTCAAAGCCGGTGGCGATGGTCAAAAGTTTCAGCCCATCGACAGATTGCGCCATCAGGTGCTGCTGGGCCTGCGGCCAGCGGCGGTCATCGCTGGGCAGGGGCTTGCGGCCTGAATCCTCCAGATCCATCAGATAGATGACGGGCAGGTTTACCTGGGTGTCGAACACGGCCCAGTGGATGAGGTATTTGCGGCGCTCGTCGATATTCTCGATCCATTGCGCCTCGGGGTCGTTGCGCGACAGGAACATGCCGCCTTGCGCAAGCGCCTCATAGTACAGCCGCTGCGACAGGGCGAATTGCAGCGCCGTGGGCAGGGTCTGCTCGCCCACGATCTGCCGTACCATCCGGTCTTTCAGTTCCTCGACACTGGCGATGCCGGCAAGGTGCTTGGCCACATTGGCGGCATCCACCGCCATCAGCATCAGTTCCTGCGCGACCGGAAAGCCGCTTTCATGCCAGTCAAAGGTCAGGCGCGGCGCCCCGTCGGCCCGCCCGGTCATCAGATATTTGTGCGACAGCGCCAGAAAGCTGCGGGTCAGCGCGGTCAGATACCGCCCCAGCACCCGCGTCTCTGTGCGGCTGAGCGTGCCTTCGGTTTCAAGTTCCGCCGCCACCCGGCCCAAGTGCCCGGAGATCCGGTCAAACTTGGCAAAGTAGCGGCGCACCATCAGCGTGTCGCTCAGTTCGGCATGATCCTGCGTCAGCCTGTCCTTGACCTCGGTCACGACGGATTACCCCGCCTATTCGCCATAGGCGTTCTTGTCGTGCTTTTCGACAATCGAGGCAAAGCGGCGGTTAAACCGCTCATCCGCCTTGGCCTTTTGCTCAAGGATCTTGCGGGCAAAGACCATGTGGCCCTCATGCGCCTCAAGCATATCGGCCATCTTGTCATTGGTCGCGGCACCAATCGCGGCCATGGCGGCCTGCGCCTCTTGATCGGTCTTGACGCCGATCTCGTTGATGCGGTGTGCCACGTCCTGCTGCTGGGCGGTCTTGAGGCTGGCGGTCAGCGCATCATAGAGGACCACGCGCTGCTTGGTATCGGTTTGCAGCTTGTTGATCAGGACAAGCTGGGTCGCCGCCTGATTTTGCAGGCTGTCCATCCAGGTTTTGCCCTTTTCGATATAGCGCTCCAGCGTCTGGCTTTTCGCCAGTTTCACCTGTTCGTCCTGCACCAGCGCGTTGTAGCGGGTGTTCAGCGCGGCAAGCTCACTCTCCAGCTTGGTGCGGGCGGCGGCATCCTGTTCGACGCTGATCTTGTTTTCGAGTTCAATGATCTTGGGGTCCATCCCGGCGATCTCGGCCCGCACCGCCTCGAGCGCGCCGACGGTATCCTCGCGCTCGGCAAGGGTGGAGGAAAGGTTGCCCTCAACCGTCGCCTTCTGGCTGTTCAGCATGTCCAACTGGCCTTGCAGCAGTTTGACGATGACATCGGATTTGCTGATCAGATCCTGCAACTTGTCGTCGATACTGGCCGAGCGCAGGCGTTCCTGACGCATGCTTTCCGATTTGGCATTGCTGAAGATGCCGATAAAGCTCTCCATCCCGGTCTTGGAGCGCATCTCGTCAAAGTCGCGCGAAAAGCCGGCGGTGACATCGTCGAGGCCCATGATCAGTTCGGCGATATTGGCGTTCATCAGATCGGTATGCTTGTGAACATCCTCAAGCGTGGCGTTTTCGATGTCGATGGCGGCCTCACCGGCCTCCAGCCGGGCACGCGCCGCCTCGATGCGTCCGGTGACGGCCGAAATCTTGGCCTGCGCGGCGGCAACCTGCTTTTGGCTCTCGGAAATCTGTGTCTCAAAATCGGCCATGATACTCTCCGCTGGAGGCTTGTTTGTTGTTACCTAAGAGATGTAAATCGAAATTACATCCCCATATCCGGGGAAATCGGATTGCCGAACGAAAATGCGCGCGCCACGATGCCCCACATGTCAGATGATGCCATTCTTGCCGCAGTCGATGCCCGGCGCCAAGACCTTATCGGTCTGACGCAGGACCTGATCCGATTCCCGACGCTGAACCCGCCGGGGCGGATGTATCGCGAGATCTGCGATTATCTGGCGGCGCGGCTGATGGCGCAGGGTTTCGCGGTCGAAATGCTGCGGGCCGAGGGGGCGCCGGGGGACAGTGATGCCCATCCGCGCTGGAACCTTGTGGCGCGGATGTCGAACGGGCCGGGGGAATGTGTGCATTTCAACAGCCATCATGATGTGGTCGAGGTGGGCCACGGCTGGACCCGCGATCCCTTCGGCGCGGCGCTGGAAGGCGACCGGATCTATGGCCGGGGCGCCTGCGACATGAAGGGGGGCCTTGCGGCGAGTATCATCGCGGCAGAGGCGTTCATGGCTGCGCGCCCCGATTGGCGCGGTGCCATCGAGATCTCGGCCACGGCGGATGAGGAATCGGGCGGGTATGGCGGTGTGGCCTGGCTGGCAGAGCGAGGTTATTTCAGCCCCGAGCGGGTGCAGCATGTGATCATCCCCGAGCCGCTGCACAAGGATCGTATCTGTCTGGGCCATCGCGGGGTCTGGTGGGCCGAGGTTGAGACCCATGGCCGGATCGCCCACGGATCCATGCCCTTTCTGGGCGACAGTGCCATCCGCCATATGGGCGCGGTTCTGGCCGAGATCGAAGAGCGGCTTTATCCGCTGCTGGCGGGCCGGCGCACCGCAATGCCGGTGGTGCCCGAGGGGGCGCGGGCCTCGACCCTGAACATCAACTCGATCCATGGCGGCGAGCCGGACCCCGAGGCCGGCTATACCGGCCTGCCGGCGCCCTGTGTCGCCGACCGCTGCCGCATCGTGCTGGACCGGCGGTTTCTGATCGAAGAGGATCTGGCCGAGGTCAAGGCCGAGATGGTGGCGGTGCTGGAACGGGTGCGGGCCGCCCGCCCGGGTTTTAGCTATGAAATTCGCGATCTGTTCGAGGTGCAGCCGGTCATGGCCGATCGCGCCGCGCCGGTGGTGCGTTCGACCGCGGCGGCGATTGAGCGGGTCTTGGCGCGGGCGGCGGATTATGTCGTCTCACCAGGGACCTATGATCAAAAGCATATTGACCGGATCGGGCGGCTGAAAAATTGCATCGCCTATGGGCCGGGGCTGCTGCATCTGGCGCATCAGCCGGATGAGTGGGTGGGGGTGACGGATATGCTGGACAGCGCCAAGGTGATGGCGCTGGTGCTGGATGATCTGCTGTCGCCAGGGGGCGCTGCCCCCTGACGCGGTTTTCCGGGGAAAACCGCTGACCCCCGGGATATTTTTGGACAGAAAATGATCAGAGCGAGAGGGCGATCTTGCGACCCTCATGAAAGGCATAGGGGGCCTGACGCGGGGCGGCGCAATCGCCGACGCGATGGGTTTCCTTGCCGGGGAAGGTCTCGGGCCAGGGATCGAAGGCCATATTGGTCGTGGCCATGATCAGGGCCGAAGCGGGCAACGTGGTTTCGGCCCCGGTCAAAAAGCTGCGGATGGTGATGCAATTGCCGTGCCAGCGGGTCAGGCAATGTTCGGTCAGCATCTGCACACCCAGACGGGCGAGGCGTTGGCGGGCCGGGCCATCGGCGGAAGTGCGGCTGATCTCACGCCCCACATAGGGGTCGGGGGTGATCAGCGTGACCTTGTGGCCGCGCTCGGCGAGGGTCCAGGCGGTGCCAACGCCGCGCCAGTTGCCGCCCCCATCGTAAAGGACGACATGATCCCCAAGGCGCGCCTCGCGGCGCATGGCGGCCTCGGCTGACCAGACGCCGCCCAGATCGCGCCCGGGCAGCGGGCCGATATCGGGTGCCCAGCGTTGCCGCGCTTCATCATCCGGCAGCGAGCCGGTGGCGAGGATGACCACCTCGGCAGGGTGATCGGCGATCTCGCCTTCGTCCAGAAAGGTTGAAAGGCGCAGGGTGACACCGAGGCGGGTGAATTCCCTCTCATACCAGTCGAAGAGGTCGAGGATCTGAGCGCGGCGCGGCTGTTCACCGGCAAGGCGGAACTGGCCGCCGATGCGGGGCGCGGCCTCAACAATTTCAACCCGGAGGCCGCGTTCGGCAGCGGCGCGGGCGGCCTCGAGCCCTGCCGGGCCGGCACCGACCACAAGGACCGATTTCGGCAGCGTGGCCGGGGTAAACCGGTCGCCGCCCCATTCCCATTCGCGGCCGGCCGAGGGGTTGATCAGGCAGGAAATCCAGTAATCGCGCGAGCGGCGCCCCCAGCACATCTGGTTGCAGGAAATGCAGCCGCGCACCTGATCGGCGCGGCCCTCGGTGGTCTTGCGGGCGAGGTGGGGGTCGGCGATTTGGCCCCGCCCGATCGACACCAGATCGGCCTGACCTGCGGCGATCCCCGCCTCGGCATTCTCGGGGGTACGGACATGTGCCTCGGACGTGACGGCGGCGTGGCGGACCACGGCCTTGATCTGCTCGGTCACCGGCGCGGTCAGCTTGTCGGCAAAGAGGAAGGTCGGCATCAGCCGCTCAAAATCCAGATAGCCGCCATGGCCGCAGGTGACGTAATCGACATGGCCAGTGGCATCATGCAGGGCAATGGTTTCCAGCAGGCTCTCGACCTGTAGCGTCACATGATGGGCATCAGAGGTAGAGACGGCGAGGCCGATGATGAAATCCTCGCCACAGGCGCGGCGGATACCTTCGATGATGCGGCGGGAAAACCGGGTGCGGTTTTCAAGGCTGCCGCCCCATTCGTCGTCGCGGGTGTTGGACCACGGGGTCCAGAACTGATCGAGCAGCGAGTGATAGGCGGCCCAGACCTCGACCCCTTGAAAACCGGATTTCTGGCAGCGGATGGCGGCGGCGATATGCGCCTCGATCAACTCCTCGATCTCGGCAACGGTCATTTTGTGTGAGCCGTCGCTGTCGTGATAGCTGACATGGCCCGAGGGGGACCAATGCGGTTGGAACGACAGGTCGGAATCGCCATGGGCGCCGATGTGGTAGAGTTGCTGGCAGATCACGGCGCCGGCGGCCTTGATCTCATCGGTGATCTGGCGAAAGGGGGCGATGATGTCATCGCTGGAATGCAACAGGTTGCCGCGTGTCAGCACGCCGGTGCGGTGGACGGGGACAGGTTCGCAGACGATCATGCCGGCCCCGCCGATGGCGCGTTCGAGCAGGTATTTCCCCATGCGCGGCCCGGGCAGGCCCTGATCCGACATGTTGTTGGTATGGGCGCCAAAGACGATGCGGTTGCGCAGGGTCTGGCCGCGCAGTGTGAGGGGCGAGAGCAGGTGGCGGTGTTGGGTCATGGCGTCCTCCTGCCGACACGATAGCCGGGCCGATTTCCGGGGCGTGAGGTGCAGGAGCGACGGTTTGGCACTGAAATGCGAAGCGGTCCGGCTAGCGCCCGCGCGTGAAACCGGGGCCACCGGGCCGCAGCCGAACGGCCAGCGAAACAGCGGCATAGGCGGCAAAGCCTGCCGGGTCTGACAGGGCCATGCCAACCAATTGCCGGCCGCCGAGGGGGGGCTTGCCTTCGCGGTCCAGAAGGCCGGGATAGAGGTTCTCAATCTGGCGCACACCGGCATCCTGACGCCGGCGCACGCGGGTCAGGGCGGCAAAACCCTCGATCATCGGCCAGCCAT
>CALLZQ010000649.1 GCA_937858255.1 uncultured Tabrizicola sp. | reverse complement strand
TACCGCTATGTGCTGAACGATTCTATCGTCTGGAGCGAACCTGCGGCGGTGATCCTGATGGGATGGTTCATCTTTCTGGGCGCGGCGGTCGGCATCCGCGAGGGCTATCACCTGTCCTTTGACGTGCTGCTTTATCTGGTGTCCGAACGGGTCAAGCTGGCGCTTTACACCGTGTCGGATCTGGTGGTGGCGGGGTTTGGCGCCGGGATGGTCTGGTTCGGCTGGGATCTGATGGCCTCGGCCTCTGGTGTCAAACTGCCCTCGCTGGGGGTGAGTGGCGCCGTTGACTTCATGCCACTGGTCGCGGGCGGGGTGCTGATGGTGCTGTTCTCGCTGGAGCGCGTCGCGCGGCGGGCGGCGGGGCTGCCGACAGCGCGGTTCGGCGAAACCGAGGCGGAGGGCTGATCCATGGAGATCTGGGTTCTGTTCGGGACATTCACCGTACTGCTGGCCATTGGCACGCCGGTGGCCTTTTGTCTGGGCGTCGCCTCATTCGCGACGGTGGTTTATCTGGGGCTGCCGCCGGTGGTGGTGTTTCAGCGGCTGAATTCCGGCGTGTCGGTCTTTGCACTGATGGCCATTCCGTTTTTCATCTTTGCCGGTGAGCTGATGGTGCGCGGCGATATTGCCCGGCGGCTGATTGCGGTTGCGGGGGCAGCGGTCGGTCATCTGCGCGGCGGGCTGGGGCAGGTCAACATCGCCTCTTCGGTCTTGTTCGGCGGGATTTCCGGCTCGGCCGCCGCCGATGCCTCGGCGATTGGCGGGCTGATGATCCCGCAGATGAAGGCGCGCGGCTATGACGTCGATTACGGGGTCAATGTCACCGTGGTCTCGTCGATCATCGCGCTGATGATCCCGCCCTCGCACAACATGATCATCTATTCGATCTCGGCGGGCGGGCGGATCTCGATTGCCGATCTGTTCACTGCCGGCATCCTGCCGGGGCTGGTGCTGGCGCTGTCGCTGGCCGTCGCTGCCTGGTTCGTGGCGCGGCGCCGCGCCTACCCGACCGAGCCCTTTCCGGGCTGGGCGATGCTGGGGCGGCTGTTGATCAACGCCATTCCGGGGCTGCTCCTCATCGTGATCATCTTTGCCGGGGTGCGCTCGGGCGTGTTCACGGGCAGCGAATCCTCGTGCATTGCCGCGATCTATGCCCTGGCGGTGACGGTGCTGGGTTATCGCACCATGGATTTCGCGAATTTCGTGCAGGCGGTGAAGGCGGCGGTCCGCACCACGGCGATGGTTCTCTTGGTGATCGGCTGCGCGGCGGCCTTTGGCTGGCTCTTGGCCTATCTCAAGGTGCCAGCAGCGATGATCACCCTGATGCAGAGTGTCAGCGACAACCCGATTGTGGTGCTGTTGCTGATCAACGTCATCCTGCTGATCCTTGGCACCTTCATGGACATGTCGCCGCTGATCGTGATCACGACGCCGATCTTCCTGCCGGTGGCCGCCGCCTTTGGCGTCGATCCGGTGCATTTCGGGGTGATCCTGATCCTGAACCTTGGCATCGGGCTGTGTACCCCGCCGGTGGGGGCGGTGCTGTTCGTCGGCTGTGCGGTCGGGCGGATTTCCGTCTGGCAAGCGGTGCGCACGATCTGGCCGTTTTACGGCGCGGCCTTTGCGACGCTGATGCTGGTGACCTATGTGCCGGCGCTGTCGCTGTGGCTGCCGGCGGGGTTTCGGTAGGGGGGGTGGATGTATTCAGAGGTTTCCACAAGGCCGGGGTTTACGCGGCAGTTTTTGGACACGCGGCCCGAGTTGATGACGGTGCGCTTTCGCTTTCTGACCGAGGGGGCCGAGGGTGCGCTGCACAGCCACCCGCATGTGCAATCGACCTATGTGCGCAGCGGGCGGTTCCGGTTCACCGTGGGCGAGCGGCGTTTTGAGGTCGGCCCCGGCGATGCCTTTGTGATCCCGCCGGGCGCCGTGCATGGCTGCCTGTGTCTGGAGCCGGGGGAACTGATCGACAGCTTTGCCCCTGCCCGCAACGATTTCCTGCAAAAGGACTGATGATGCTAAACGCCGAAATCCGCCACGCCATTTC
>CALLZQ010000648.1 GCA_937858255.1 uncultured Tabrizicola sp. | reverse complement strand
TATCGACGTGCTGAACATGTTCCTCGATGACCCGGAAACCACCTCGATGATCATGATCGGCGAGATTGGCGGCTCGGCCGAGGAAGAGGCCGCCGAATTCCTGGCCGAACAAAAGAAAAAGGGCCGGTGGAAGCCGGTTGCCGGTTTCATCGCCGGGCGCACCGCGCCTCCCGGCCGCCGCATGGGCCATGCCGGCGCTATCGTCGCCGGGGGCAAGGGTGACGCGGAATCGAAGATCGAGGCGATGAAGAGCGCCTGGATCGTCGTCGCCGACAGCCCCGCCACGCTGGGCGAGGCCGTGATGAAAGCGATCAAGGGCTGAAATGGCGATGGCGCTGCGTAAATTTGCAAGGCAACCGGCCCCTGTGGCGCTGTCGCTGGCTCTGACCGTCGCCCTGACGGCCTGCGCCAGCGGGCCGCGCGAGTCTCAGGTGGTTTATGTCGACAGCCCCGAGGCCATCGCCAGCGCCCCCGCCCTGACCTCGCCGGTGGCGGCCCCTGCCGCCGCCGCTGCGGGCATGTCAGCCGAAGAGGCGCTCTTGCGCCGTGTCGCCGCCCGCAACCCGACCACGGCCGAGGCGCGGGCCATCGTGGCCCGCCGCCCCGGCTTTGCCGGTATAACCGAAGAAGAAAAAGCCGTTATCGCCATTGTCACCGCGCGTGGCGTTTGCGGCATACCCGATGACCAGCCCATTGACCCGGATAGCCCCTGCCTGATCAGCCCCTGACACCGGAAAGGAAAGGCCCATGGACCGAACCAAAGTTGCCGTAGATCCCGACCTGCGCAGAAACGCCGCCACCGTCAGCTGCCTCGCGCTTCTGGCCACCCTTGCCGTGATGATCCCTTTCACTTTCGACCAGGCCCGTACCAACACGCCGCTGACCACGGCCATTACCGGCCTGATGAACTGAGTGCGGGAAAAACCCGCCACCTGACACGCGCCACCGAGGAGAGGTGCAAGACATGACCGAGCAATCCCCGAACAGCCAGTTCCGCGCCGGATCCTTTCTGGATGGTGCGAATGCCGAATATATCGACCAGCTTCAGGCGCGTTTCGCCGCCGATCCAGGCTCGGTTGATGCGGCCTGGGCCGAGTTCTTCCGCAGCCTGGGTGAAAGCGAAGTCACCGCCAAGCGCGCCG
>CALLZQ010000647.1 GCA_937858255.1 uncultured Tabrizicola sp. | reverse complement strand
GCCGCTCTTGCGGGCACCATTCCCGCGTCGCGATATTGCCCATGGCATAGAGCGCCCCCGCCGCCACCGGCAGGATCGCCGCCAGCGAAGCCACCGCCATCGCCTGCGGTCCCAGCACCAGAATGACCCCGACAAAGCCGATGCCAACCGCCAGAATCCGGATCGGCCCAATGCGCCGCCCATAGGCGAAGCGAGAGATCAGCAGCACGAAAATCGGCGCGGTGAACAGGCCCGCCGCCACGATCGCTACCGGCAAAAAGGCCAGCGCACCGAAATAGATCACCATGGCCCCGCCATGAATGGCGCTGCGCGCGATAACCGCGCCCGGCCTTACCGGTCTGGGATCCAGTCGCAGCAGCGGCACCAGCACCGCCAGTATTGCCATCGCCATACAGGTGCGCACCGCGTGAAACTGCCACAGCCCGGCCTCGGCGGCGATGGTACGCACATAATTGTCGGTAAATCCGATCAGCATCGCATAGCCACAGAGAAAGCCCGCCGCCGTCAAAGTTCTGTCTGTTTGCGCAACCATTTCCGCATCCTTCTTCCATGACCCATCAACCCTGCTAATCTCGCGCCGGCGCGTCGGAAAGCGACACGCAGAGATCAAAATCCGGGGGACAGGCACATGGGATGGTTGGCAGATGAAACAGGGCTGGAAAAGGGACCGGCGAATTATGTTCCGCTGACACCGCTTTCCCATCTCCGGCGGGCTGCCGATATCTTTGCCAACCGCACGGCACTTGTCTGGAAATCGACGCGGCTGAGCTATGCCGACTATGCCCGGCGCGCGAGCAGCCTTGCCTCGGCACTGCAACGGCGCGGGGTACGGCCCGGCGATGTGGTGGCGACCCTCTTGCCGAACATTCCGGCCCAGGCCGAGGCGCATTTCGGGGTGCCGGCCTGTGGGGCGGTGCTGGACACCATCAACACCCGTCTTGATGCTGATACGGTCGCCTATATCTTTGGCCATGGCGGCGCCCGGATCGCGCTGGTGGATACCGCCCTCTTGCCGCTGGCCGAAGAGGCGATCCGCCGGATGGAGGGCCCGGCGCCCCAGATTGTCGAGGTTGTGGATCACGGCTTTACTGCCTCGGGCCATTACCTGACCTATGAGGCGCTGCTGGCCGAGGGCGACCCCGATTTCGACTGGATCCTGCCCGAGGATGAGTGGGAATCCATTGCGCTGAACTACACCTCGGGCACCACCGGGCGGCCCAAGGGCGTGGTCTATCACCACCGGGGCGCCTATCTGGCCACCATGGCCAATGTGGTTGCCTGGCGTATGCAGCTTTTCCCGGTCTATCTGACCATCGTGCCGCTTTTTCATTGCAACGCCTGGTGCCATCCCTGGATGATCCCGATGATGGGCGGCACGCTGGTCTGTTGCCGCGACGTGACCGCCAAGGCCGTCTACGACGCCATCGCCGATGAGGGCGTTACCCATTTCGGCGGCGCCCCCATCGTGCTGAACACGCTGCTCACCGCAAACCCCCCCGCCCGGCGCGTCTTTTCGCGGGTGGTGGGGGTTTTTCCCCCGGGGGCCCCGCCCCCCGCCGCCACTTTGGCGGCGATTGAGCCCTTAGGCTTTAACGTCACGCAGGTTTATGGCCTGACCGAAACCTATGGCCCGGCGACGGAATGCCTGTGGCAACCGGAATGGGCCGATGCGGCCGGAGAAGAGCGCGCCGCGCTCAAGGCGCGTACCGGTGTGGCCATGGCCATGCTTGAGGGGGCCGAGGTGCATGACGACCATTTGCGCCCCGTCACCCGCGATGGCACCCATCTGGGCGAGATTGCCATGCGCGGCAATCTGGTGATGAAGGGCTATTACAAGAACCCCGAGGCAACGCGCGAAGCCTTCAAGGGGGGGTGGTTCCGCTCGGGCGACATCGCATTTCAGCACCCGGACGGCTATCTCAAGATCACCGACCGGGCCAAGGACATCATCATTTCAGGCGGCGAAAATGTCTCTTCGGTTGAGGTTGAGGGCGTCTTGATGAAGCACCCCGCCGTGTCGCTCTGCGCCGTGGTCGCCAAGCCCGATGACAAATGGGGTGAGGTACCGTGTGCCTTTGTCGAGATCAAAGAGGGGCAGGCCGCGACCGAGGCCGAGCTGATCGCGCATTGCCGCAGCCATCTGGCCGGGTTCAAGACGCCGAAGCATGTGGTGTTTTCAGATCTGCCAAAAACCTCGACCGGCAAGATCCAGAAGTTCGAACTGCGCGCGGTGGCCAAGCTGATATAGCCTTGCGGGCAATTGTGGGGGAAACGGGCTTGCGCTATCGTCGTGACCGATGACAGGCAAGACCCCCGGCGCCATGACCGCGCTCAAGAAATATGCACGGCTGGAAAGCCAGGGCCTCTGGCGTGACCGCCCCGAGGCGCAGCGGCGTGAGGTGATCGTGGCCTTTCGCGAGGCGACGCTTGTGCTGGCGGATCCGCGCAGTGAGGCGCCCTTGTCGCATTGGTCCTTGCCGGCCGTGGTCCGTCTGAATCCGGGTGTTTTGCCGGCGCTTTACGGCCCGGATGCCGGCGGGGCCGAGACGCTGGAAAACGACGATCCCGATATGATCACGGCGCTGGAAACCGTCCGCAATGCGATGGAGGCCCGCCGCCCCCGCCCAGGGCGGCTGCGCGGCTTTCTCCTCGGTGCCGGGATGGTTCTGATCGGTGCGGCCGCTGTGTTCTGGCTGCCCGACACGCTGATCCGTCACACCGCCTCTGTTCTGCCCGCCGCGACACGTTCGGCCATCGGGCAGGATGCCTTTGCCGATGTGCAGCGTCTGACCGGCACCCCCTGCGCCAGCCCCTTGGGCACTTTCGCGCTGACCGAACTCTCGGACCGTCTGTTCGGGCCGCACCGGGCCGAGATCTTCGTGCTGCGGACCGCCGTACCGCGGGCGGCACATCTGCCGGGCGGGGTCATCCTGATCGACCGCAAGATGGTTGAAGAGGTGAATGGCCCCGAAACGCTGGCCGGACTGGCCCTGGCCGAACGGCTGCGGGCCGAAGCCGAAGATCCCATTCTGTCGGTACTGGAATATGCCGGCCTGACCGCAACCTTCCGCCTGCTGACCACTGGCAGCCTGCCCGATGGCGCCCTTGCCGGCTATGGAGAGGCAATCCTGACCGCCCCCGCCACGCCCCTGCCGCCCGACGTACTGGCCCCCCGCTTTGGCAGCGCCGGGGTTTCAACCGCGCCCTATGCCTATGCGCTCGACCCGTCGGGGGAAACCACGCTTGACCTGATCGAGGCTGACCCGATGCGCGGCCTGATCCCGCAACCGCTGATGAGCGACGGAAGCTGGGTCTCGCTGCAAGAGATCTGTAGTCAGGGCTGAATGAAAAGGCCCCCGGCAAAACCGGGGGCCCTTATCGCAATGCCACAGCGTTCAGCGGATGAAAGCGTCGCTGAAACCTGCCCGCCGCGCCGCCTTGAGGGCGGCCTGCGCCTCTCCTGCCGAGCCAAACGGCCCGGCATAAACGATTTGCAGCGCCTTGCCCGAACGGTTGGTCTTGGCCCGCGCCACGGGCAGGCCCAGACCTTGCAGGCGCGCCGCGGCACCGTCGGCATTTGCCGGCTGACCAAAGGTGCCAACCTGCACATAGGCCCCTGCTGCCCCGGCCTTGGCCTTGGTCTTGGCCGGCTCGACAGGCGAGGATTTCGACGAGACGACGACGCGGCGCACCACGACGACCTTCTTGCCGGCGGCACGCGCCGCATCGACCACATCCTGCGCCGGCACATCGCGCGTCCAGACCTGATCCTGATCGGCCCAGCCCGTTGCGGTGCCCTGACCCCGCTTGGGGTTCAGCCGGTCATCGCCCCATGCTTTCTTGTACCCTTTCGGAACCGTCACATCCTGCGACGAGACAACGACCTGCCCGCCCTTAGACTTGCGCGCACCGGTCTCGACAAAGCCCGAAGGGGCAACCGCCGCTGCCCCGCCCGCCAGACGCGGCGGGCGCGCATTGGTCAGATCGCTGCGTGACGCCACGCAAAGCGACATCGTACCACCCCCACGCACGGCGAAGGTCTCAAGGTTCGGCGCATCGGCATAACAGCCATTCCCCGGCCTTGTCGCCGTGGCCGGCGGGGCCGCACGGACCACCTTTTGCACAGAGGCCACGGGCGCCGCTGCGGGCGCCGTCTTGCGGGGGGCCGGTTGCGCCATCACCACCGGGGGCGCGGCATAGCTTGCCGCAGGCACGCGCACCGCCGTCTTGGGCGGCACCTCACGGATGCGCGGCGCCTCGGTCGTCGTGGCCACCGTCTCGATCGGCTTGCGGCCCGCAGGCTGCGAGGGCGCCGGCGCCGCACGCGGGGCCTCTTCGGCAACCTCGATCTGCTGCTTGGCAAAGGTCGGCGGATAGCCGCAAAGCTGACGCCGGTCGGCCGTCACCCGCGGCACCCAGTTCACCCGCCCGGCAAGCCCCGCCTTCAGAAACACGCAGCCGCGACTGTCGACATATTGCTGCCCCTTGAACGAGGCAGGCGGCAGTTCACGCGGACCACCGAAATCATTGGCCGACTGGGCATTGGCAGCACCCAACCCGGCCACGACCGCCAGTACGGCGACCGAAACCAATTTCAAAACCATGACTACCCCCAAGTAGCGTTCGGGCAGTCTGGAATAAAACTGTTTCCGAGTAAAGGGTTCAACCCATCATTTTGTGCCAAACATCCGGTCACCCGCATCCCCTAGGCCGGGGACGATATAACCGTGATCATTCAAGTGGCTATCGACCGAAGCTGTGACAATCGGCACGTCCGGGTGCGCAGCCTGCATCCGCGCGACCCCCTCGGGCGCGGCCAGGAGGCAGAGAAAGCGGATCTCTCTGGCCCCGGCCTTCTTCAGCAGATCCACCGCCGCCGCCGACGAATTGCCCGTGGCCAGCATCGGATCGACCACGATCACCACCCTGTCCTCAAGCTGCTCGGGCACCTTGAAGTAATATTGCACCGGCTCCAGCGTCGCCGGATCGCGGTAGAGCCCGACAAAGCCCACGCGCGCCGCCGGGATCAGTTCAAGGATCCCGTCCAGCAGACCGTTGCCCGCCCGCAGAATGCTGACCAGCGCCAGCTTCTTGCCCTCGATCATCGGCGCATCCATCTCGCACAGGGGCGTCTCGATCCGCTTGGTGGTCATCGGCAATTCCCGCGTGACCTCATAGGCCAAAAGCAGGCTGATCTCGCGCAAAAGCTGGCGGAAACTCGCGGTCGACGTATCCTTTTCCCGCATCAGGGTCAGCTTGTGCTGGACCAGCGGGTGCGAAACGACGGTCAGATGGTCAAGCATGCTCAGGCCTCCAGTCTCTTGGCGATCATCGCCTTGGTATCGGCATCACAGAATGCGGCGTCAAGCGCCGTGCGATTGAGGGTCTCGAATACCCCCTCATCCCAGTCAAAGGCATCATGCAGCATCTCGAATTCACGGCGCATCGTGGTGTGGAAAAAGGGCGGATCATCGGTTGAGACCGTCACCTTTACCCCCCGATCATAGAGGCGCCCGATCGGATGGGCGCGAAAGCCCGGATAGAGCCCCAGCGCCACATTCGAGCCCGGGCAAACCTCTAGCACCACGCCCTTTTCCGCCAGCTCGTCGACCAGCGCCAGATCCTCGATCGCCCGCACCCCATGGCCGATGCGGTCCCCCTCCAGATCCCGCAGCGCCGCCCGCACGCTCTCGGGGCCGCCCCATTCGCCGGCATGAGCCGTCAGTCGCAAACCAGCCTCACGCGCGCAGTCAAAGGACCAACGAAAATCCTTGGGCGCACCGGCCTTTTCATCGCCCGCCAGACCAAAGCCGACAATCCAATCCCCCGCCGTCTCGGCAGCGCAGATCGCCGTTTCGCGCGCCTTCTCTGGCCCGAAATGCCGGATCGCCGTGACGATCCCCCGAAGGCTGATCCCCGCTGTGGCCTCGGCCCGCGCCGCCGCCTCGGTCATGGCATGCAGATATTCGCGCCAGGCCCCCGGATCCCGCCCGCCGCAAAAATCCGGCGACACGAAGGTTTCCGCATAGATCACCCCGGACGCGGCGCATTCCTCCAGCACCGCACCGACCAGACGCGCATAATCCTCAGGCGAGGTCAAAACGCTTGTCGCGGCCTCATAGACCTTCAGGAAATCCCAGAAGTCCTTATAGCGATAATTGCCCCGCTCATCAAAGATACCGCCGATATCAATGGCCTTCTCTTTGGCCAAGCCCCGGATAAAGGCCGGCGGTGCCGCCCCTTCCAGATGCAGATGCAATTCGATCTTCGGCAAATCCCGCATAGCCAGCCGCTCCCTCTCATCTGTTCATGAATATCCCGGAGGTCGGGGGCTGCCCCCCGCCATTGCCCTACAGGAAAGATCGTCCCGGCCCCTCGGCGCCCACCCCCAGATGATCGGCGACCGAGGCGCCGACATCGACAAAGCCGCGCAAGCCAATGGGTTTCAGGCCCAGACCATAGCCGATGACCGGCACCCGCTCGCGCGTGTGTTCGGTCCCGCGAAAGGTCGGGTCATTGCCATGATCGGCGGTAAAGATCGCCAGATCGCCCGGCCGCAGTTGAGACAAGAACCGCGGCAGAGCCGCATCGAACCATTCCAGCGCCCGGGCATATCCTGATACGTCGCGCGGATGGCCATAAAGCGTATCGAACTCGACAAAATTGGCAAAGGTCAAGGAACCGGGTTCCGCTTCGCCCCCAAGCCGCACAAGATGTTCGAAAAGATCAGCGTCGGATTTGCCCTTGTGCAGTGCCCCGATGCCACGCATCGAAAAGATATCACCGATCTTGCCAATCGCATGGGTCGCCCGCCCGGCCCCCGACACCCAGTCCAGCAGGGTCGCCGCCGGGGGCGCGATGGCAAAATCCTTGCGGTTCGCCGTGCGTTTGAAATTCCCGCAACTGCCGGTGAAGGGACGCGCGATCACCCGCCCGACCTTGCGCGCATGCAAAAAGGGCGCAAGGTCACGGCAGAGTTGCAGCAGACGATCAAGGCCAAAGGCCTCTTCATGTGCGGCAATCTGAAACACGCTGTCGGCACTGGTATAGCAAATCGGCCATCCGGTCCGCAGATGCGCTTCGCAATGCGCCTCGATGATCGGCACGCCCGAAGCATGGCAATTGCCCAGGATCCCCTCGGTCCCGGCCAACCGGCAGACCTCGGCCACCAGATCCGCCGGAAAGGCAGGGGTGGTATCGGGAAAATAGGTCCAGTCCCAAGGGACCGGCACACCTGCCAGTTCCCGGTGCCCCGGGGGGGTATCCTTGCCTGGGCTGCCCTTTTCGGCGGCGCCCCAAAGCCCTTGGGGAACCGCCTCCAGACCCGGCATCACGGTGCCAGAGGCCAGACGCACCGCGGCCCCCAGCCCCAGCCGGTCAAGATTGGGCAGCCGCAGCAGCCCCTCCCTCCCGTCGTTTGCCCGTCCCTCGGCACAGGCCTGCGCGATATGGCCCAGCGTATTCGCCCCTTCATCGCCAAAGGCGGCGGCATCCGGGGCGCCCCCGCATCCGACCGAGTCGAGAACCACCAGAAAAGCCCTGCCCCCCGCCGGTGCCATCACGATATCCTTTGCCGGATCAACGGATTTTCATCCGGGATCGACGTGCCGACACGATAGGCCGCCTGCACCGCCCGGATGGCCGCCTCGGCCGCCTCGGCGCTGGCGGCATGTACCATCGCCAGCGGCACGCCTTCCCCCTTCTCCTCACCGATCCCGATCAGATCCGACAGCCCGACCGAGGGGTTGACCCTGTCCCCCTCGCGCAGGCGCCCGCCCCCCAGATGCACCACGGCCAGGCCCAGCGCCTCGCCATCCACGGCAGCGATATAGCCATCGTCAAGCGCGGGCACCTCGCGCACCACGGGCGCGGCCGGCAACCGGTCTGGCCAGCGCTCGACAAAATCCGAAGGCCCGCCCTGAGCCGCCACCATCTTGCCAAAAGTCTCGGCCGCCGCACCGCTTTCCAGCGCCTGCGCAATCCGGCCCGCCCCATCCTCGGCATCGGCAGCCAACCCGCCCAGGGCCAAAGCCTCGCCCCCCAGCGCGCAGGTCAAATCCCAAAGCGCGGTATTGACCGAGGCGCCGGTCAGCGTCTCCATCACCTCAATCACCTCCAGCGCATTCCCCGCCGCCGTCGCCAGCGGCTGATCCATATCAGTGATCAGGGCGCTGGTCATGCAGCCCGCCCCCTGCGCCGTCGTGACAAGTGCGCGGGCAAGCGCTTCGGCGCGGGCCTGGGTCTTCATAAACGCGCCGCTGCCGCATTTCACGTCCAGAACCAGCCCCTCCAGCCCCGCCGCCAGCTTTTTCGACAGGATCGAGGCCGTGATCAGGTCGATCGACTCGACCGTCCCCGAGATATCGCGGATCGCGTAAAGCCGCCGATCCGCCGGGGCCAGATCGTTGCTCGCCGCCACGATGGCGCAGCCGATCGTGGCCACCTGTGCCCGCAGCCCCTCTTCGCTCTGCGCGGTCCGAAAACCGGGAATGGCCTCCAGCTTGTCCAGCGTGCCCCCGGTATGCCCCAGCCCCCGGCCCGAAATCATCGGCACATAGGCGCCGCAGCCCGCAAGCGCCGGCGCCAGCAACAGCGAGACGCAATCGCCAATGCCGCCCGTCGAATGCTTGTCGAGAACAGGGCCCGGCATGTCCCAATCCAGCACATGCCCGCTGTCGCGCATCGCCCGCGTCAGCGCCACCCGGCCGGCATCGCCCAGCCCGTTCAGCAAGACCGCCATGGCAAAGGCACCGGCCTGCGCATCGGTAACAGTGCCATTGGCAAGCCCCGCAGCGAACCAACCCAGCTCATCCGCCCCGGGATGGCCACGATCCCTGATCTTGGCAATGATGCCGCGCGCATCCATCAGGCGCGGTCCATATGGGCCTGGGTGAACGACCCTGGCAGCAGCTCGGCCACCGTCATCACCTTTTGCGCCCCGTCGGTGGTGCAAAGCGTCACCC
Organism: uncultured Tabrizicola sp.; assembly: GCA_937858255.1. Lineage (GTDB taxonomy): Bacteria > Pseudomonadota > Alphaproteobacteria > Rhodobacterales > Rhodobacteraceae > Pseudotabrizicola. The sequence continues at coordinate 1,146 of CALLZQ010000647.1, read as the reverse complement.
GCACCTCGGCCCCCGCGAATTCGGCGATCTTCTGCCGGCAGCCGCCACAGGGGGGAACCGGGCTGGGGCTGTCGGCGACCACGAAGATCTCGGCAATCCGGTCGTCACCCCCGGCGATCATCGCGGCAATGGCGCCAGCCTCGGCACAGGTGCCCTCGGGATAGGCCACATTCTCGACATTGCAACCGACATAGACCGCGCCCGAACCCGCCTTTAGCGCCGCGCCCACCTTGAAGCGCGAATAGGGGGCATAGGCACGTTCGCGCACATCAAGGGCGGCCTGCAAAAGCGTCATCGGAGCATCCGTTGAAATTTGACCAATCGGTCGGAAGTTTGGCGCCCCGCGCGGCAAAGCGCAAGCCCGGCGCAACGGGATCACATCACCTCGGTCGCGGGATTGCCGGGCAGGCTGACCTCCAGCAGTTCCAGATCGCCGCTTGGCTCGGCATATCGGGTGGCCATGCCCGGCGGAATGACAAAGGCGTCACCGGGCGACAGGCGGAAGGGTTCTTTGCCTTCACCTTCCAGCGTCATCGCGCCGGACATGACAAAGGTGAACAGGATATCCCCCTGATGGCGCGTCCATGCCACCGGCGCCCCGGTTGGCCGGGCAACCATCACACTGGCAACCCCCTTGGTCGCGGCGTTGATCGTTGTATCGCGCGCCTCGAACCCGGGCAGGCGGAACGGTGAAAAGACACCTTCCCGGCCAATGTCATGCACAAAACGCTGCCCCTCCCATTCGCGATCCGGCCGGTAATGCGGGGTGGGAAGGGTCATCTCATGATCAATCTCGGTCACATGCTCGGCCGGCACCCCGATTTCCACCACCTGCACCCCCTCGGAATGCAAGACCTTGTGGCGGATGCCCGGCGGCTGGATAAAGCAATCGCCCGCATGGATACGCCGGATGCCGCCCTGATCCTCGTAAAGGACATCGACCCAGCCCGCGACGCAGAAGATCAACTGAAAGCCGACCTTGTGAAAATGCACCATGTCCGGCACCGGGCCGTCCGGCACGCGGATATGGCTGGCGATCATCGCGCCGCCCAGCCGGGTGGGCGGTCGCCAGAAGCCCCGGCCGGGGTAGGGGCCGCCGAGCCACTCGCGGCCCAGCAGCGCGCCGAGCTCGCCGAGCGAGGTCAC
>CALLZQ010000646.1 GCA_937858255.1 uncultured Tabrizicola sp. | reverse complement strand
CTGCTATCCCGGGGGCTGCGCCCGGTCGAGCGGGCCGATGTCCTGGAGGGCTTCCGGCCCCGAGGGCCCGTGGACCGCAGGCGCTGGCGCCTATTCCGGTGTGGCCCCGGAAACCTTTGCCCGCGCCACGACCGAGCGGCACATCGCCTCGATCCTGTCGGCGGAATGTCTGGGCGAGGTCGATCTGGACGGCGCCCCCGCACTCGCCTACCGTTTCATCTCCAAGACCGAGCCGAACGAGTTCGGCGCCTGGTGGGGCGGGGACTATACGCAGTGGTTCGACCCGCAATCCCGCCTCCCGCTGCGCACCGAAATCGCCGGCTTTCACGGAAGTTGGGCACCCGAACCTTCCAAGGACGTTCTGGTGACCACATATGAGATCGATGAGACGATCCGGCTGGACCCGCCCGGCTAAGTCAATGAGAGAGGGGATTGGACGTGCGTTTGGAACTGGTGACGATCCCCTGCCTCAAGGATAACTACGCCTTTCTCATCCATGATGCCGCCTCGGGCGAGACGGCGGTGGTGGACCTGCCCGAGGCCCCGCCGATCCGTGCCGCGCTGTCGCAGCGGGGCTGGCGGCTGAGTGATATCCTGCTGACCCATCACCATTGGGACCATATCGACGGGGTGGCCGATCTGGTCGCCGCCACCGGCGCGCGCGTCACCGGCGCCGGTGCCGATGCCCATCGCCTGCCCCCCCTGGGCCGCAGCATGGCCCCGGGGGAGGCGTTTACGGTCTGCGGCACGCGGGCCGAGGTGCTGGATGTGCCGGGCCATACCGTCGGCCATATCGCCTATTACCTGCCTGAGGCCGGACTGGCCTTTACCGGCGACAGCCTGATGGCCGGGGGCTGCGGGCGCCTGTTTGAGGGCACGCCCGCGCAGATGTGGCAAAGCCTGTCGCATCTCGCCACCCTGCCGCCCGAAACGCTGATCTGTTCGGGGCATGAATATACCGCCTCGAACCTGCGATTTGCCGCGACCCTTGAACCGGAAAATGCCGCGCTTATGTTGCGTATTGCGGCCACCACGGCCGCCCGGCAAGAGGGTCGCGCCACCGTCCCCTCGACCCTTTCCCTTGAACTGGAGACCAATCCGTTTCTGCGGGCCGGTCTCCCCCAGATCAAGGCCGCGCTTGGCATGAAACATGCCCCAGATGACGCGAGCTTTGCCGAAATCCGGGCCCGCAAGGACCGGTTCTGACCCCGTCGCGCCCGTCTGATGATCACATTTTTGACGGCAGCACAAACAAAGCGCAGACGGCTGACGATTCCTCTTGAAGTGCGGAAAATAAAACCGAACTTTAAGATTATGAGGCCACGGTAGATACGGCCCTCTCGCAGAAGGCCGCATCTGCCCCGAAGAACAGGAGCACGACAGAGTGCCTTCGTTTTCGAACACGCTCGAGCAAGCCATCCATGGCGCCTTGGCCTTGGCCAATGCCCGCCGCCATGAACTCGCAACCCTTGAACATCTGCTTCTCGCCCTGATCGACGAGCCTGACGCCGCGCGCGTGATGAAGGCCTGCTCGGTCAATCTGGATGAGTTGCGCAAGACCCTGACCGAATTCATCGACGATGACCTTTCGACCCTTGTGACCGATGTCGAAGGATCCGAGGCCGTGCCGACCGCAGCCTTTCAACGGGTGATTCAGCGCGCCGCCATCCATGTCCAGTCCTCGGGCCGCAATGAGGTGACGGGGGCCAATGTCCTTGTCGCGATCTTTGCCGAGCGCGAGTCGAACGCGGCCTATTTCCTGCAAGAGCAGGACATGACCCGTTATGACGCGGTGAATTTCATCGCGCATGGCGTGGCCAAGGACCCGTCGTATGGCGAAAGCCGCCCGATCACCGGCGCGGAAGAGCATCAGGAAACGCCCAAGGCCGAGGCCGGAGAGGCCAAGGAATCGGCGCTCTCAAAATATTGCGTCGATCTGAACGTCAAGGCGCGCAAGGGCGATGTCGATCCGCTGATCGGGCGCGAGTCGGAGGTGGAGCGCTGCATTCAGGTGCTCTGCCGCCGCCGCAAGAACAACCCGCTTCTGGTGGGTGACCCGGGCGTCGGCAAAACGGCGATTGCCGAGGGCCTTGCTTGGAAGATCATCAAGAAAGAGGTGCCAGAGGTTCTGGCCGGCGCCACGATCTACAGCCTTGATATGGGCGCGCTCTTGGCCGGCACCCGCTATCGCGGCGACTTTGAGGAACGCCTGAAGGCCGTGGTCAAAGAGATGGAGGATCACCCCGATGCGATCCTGTTCATTGACGAGATTCATACGGTGATCGGCGCCGGCGCCACCTCGGGTGGTGCGATGGATGCGTCGAACCTGCTGAAACCCGCGCTTCAGGGTGGCAAGCTGCGCACCATGGGCTCCACGACCTACAAGGAATTCCGGCAGCACTTTGAAAAGGACCGCGCGCTAAGCCGCCGGTTCCAGAAGATCGACGTGAACGAACCCTCGATCCCGGATGCGATCAAGATCCTGCAAGGGTTGAAGCCGCATTTCGAGGCCCATCACGACCTGCGCTATACCGCCGACGCCATCAAGTCGGCGGTCGAACTGGCCGCACGCTATATCAATGACCGCAAGCTGCCCGACAGCGCCATCGACGTGATCGACGAGGCGGGGGCCGCACAGCATCTGGTGACCGAGTCGAAACGCCGCAAGACGATTGGAACCAAGGAGATTGAGGCTGTGGTGGCCAAGATCGCCCGCATTCCGCCGAAGAACGTCTCGAAGGATGACGCGGAAACCCTGCGCGATCTGGAAAAGACGCTGAAACGGGTGGTCTTTGGCCAGGACAAGGCGGTGGAGGCGCTGTGCTCGGCGATCAAACTGGCCCGCGCCGGTCTGCGCGAGCCGGAAAAGCCCATCGGCAACTACCTCTTTGCCGGTCCGACCGGCGTCGGCAAGACCGAGGTGGCCAAGCAACTTGCCTCGTCCCTCGGCGTGGAACTCTTGCGCTTTGACATGTCGGAATACATGGAAAAGCACGCGGTTTCGCGGCTGATCGGCGCGCCTCCGGGCTATGTCGGGTTCGATCAGGGCGGCATGCTCACCGACGGTATCGACCAGCATCCGCATTGCGTCCTGTTGCTTGATGAGATCGAAAAGGCGCACCCGGATGTCTACAACATCCTGTTGCAGGTGATGGACCACGGCAAGCTGACCGATCACAACGGCCGGACGGTGGACTTCCGCAACGTGATCCTGATCATGACCTCGAACGCGGGTGCCTCGGACATGCAAAAGGCCGCCATCGGCTTTGGCCGGGATCGGAGAACGGGCGAGGATACGGCGGCGATCGAGCGGACCTTTACGCCCGAATTCCGCAACCGTCTGGATGCGGTGATTTCCTTCGCGCCGCTGGCCAAGGAAACCATCTTCCAGGTGGTCGAAAAGTTCGTGTTGCAACTTGAGGCCCAGTTGATGGACCGCGGTGTGCATATCGAACTGACGCCCGAGGCCGCGAACTGGCTGGGTGACAAGGGCTATGACGACAAGATGGGCGCCCGCCCGCTTGGCCGGGTGATCCAGGAGCATATCAAGAAGCCGCTGGCCGAAGAGTTGTTGTTTGGCCGTCTGACCAAGGGCGGGGTGGTGCGCGTCGCCGTCAAGGACGACGCCATCGAGTTGCAGATCGAAGAGCCGCAAAAACCCCGGCTAACCGGCACCAAACCGCCACTCTTGACGGCGGAATGAAGGCGATTGCCGCGTGTTTGATCCTGGCCCCCGCTTCGGCGGGGGCCTTGTCGCTTGACTGGCCGGTTGACTGCGTTCTGGGCGAGACCTGCCATATTCAGCAATACATGGACCGGGACCCCGGCCCGGCGCACAGCGATTTCACCTGTGGCCCGCTGAGTTATGATGGCCACAAGGGCACGGATATCGCCTTGCCCACGCTCGCCCGGATGCGGGCGGGCGTGACGGTGCGTGCCGCCGCGGCAGGGGTGGTGAAGGGCGTCCGCGACGGGATGGAGGATATTTCAACCCGAGACCCCGCCGCACCGAATATTGATGGGCGGGAATGCGGCAATGGCCTGGTGATCGACCATGGCGACGGCTGGGAAACCCAATATTGCCATATGCGCAAAGGCAGTCTGCGCAAAGCCAAGGGGGATGCCGTGGCAACGGGTGAGGCGCTGGGTCTGATCGGCCTGTCCGGCAACACCGAATTCCCGCATCTTCACCTGTCCCTGCGCAAGAATGGCCAAGAGATCGACCCGTTCGACCCCGATGGCGCGGCGGGTTGTGGCCCCGGTCCAGAGGCCGCGCTTTGGGCTGACCCTATCGCCTATGCCTCTGGCGGTCTGTTGCAGATTGGCCTGTCGGACAGCGTTCCGGCGTGGGAGGCGATCAAACAAGGGCTCGACATGCCTCCCCCCTCTCAGAGGGCGCCGGCGCTGGTGGTCTGGGTGCATTACTTTGGCAGCAGGGCCGGCGACAGGCTGACCCTGTCGATCACCGCGCCGGATGGCACGACGGTCGTCGCCGACGGGATAACGCTGGAAAAGACTCAGGCACAGGGATTTCGGGCGATCGGTCGCAAGGCGCGTCAGGCAGCATGGTCGCAGGGGCGCTATCACCTTGAAGCCGTGCTGACCCGGGACGGCGCCGAGGTTGATCGTGTGACGGATGAGGTCGGCTTACGCTGACCCTGTCAGCGCTCGGTCAGTTTCAGTTCAATCCGGCGGTTTTGCGCGCGTGCCGCCTCGGTATTGCCACTTGCCACCGGGCGATATTCGCCAAAGCCGGTCGCGGCCATCCGCTCAGGCGGAAAACCAAGCTCACTTTGCATGAAGCGCACCACTGAAAGCGCCCGCGCCTGGCTGAGTTCCCAGTTGTCGCCAAAGGCCCCAAGGCCAGAGAGCGGCACATTGTCGGTATGGCCGTCAACGCGGATGATCCAGTCAATCGTCTCTGGAATTTCGGCGCGTACCTCGTTCAGGATCGAGACCACGCTGGCAATCTGGGCGCGTCCTTCGGGGGCCAGATCGGCTGAACCGGGGTTGAACAGCACTTCGGACGAGAAAACGAACCGGTCGCCCACCACGCGGACCCCCTCTCGTCCCGCCAGCAACCGTGACAACTGACCAAAAAATTCACTGCGGAACTTTTCCAGATCGGCATTGGCGGCCTCAAGCCGCTTGCGCTCGGCCTCTTCGAGTTCGGCCCGGCGTTTCTGTTCCACGGCCACCTGGGCCAGAGCGGCGTTGAGTTGGTTCCCGAGCGATTCCAGTTGCACCTTGGCATCCGCATCACGGGCCGAGGCCGCATCAAGGACCGCCTGCAACGAGCCAAGCTGTGCCCGCAGCGCGGCGATCTGTTCGTTCAGCAGCGCCACTTTCTTGGCCGCCTCGACCACCTTGGCCTGTTCGGCGGTCAGCGCTGCCTCGGCGGCGGCAAGCGCCGCATCGCGCCGCTCTTTTTCCGTCAATTCGCGTGAGGCAAGCTCGGCCGCACGGGCGGCTTCGGTCTGGGCCGCCGCCAGAAGAACCAAGGTCTCTTCGGCCTTCTTGCGTTGCTCTTCCAGCGCAAGCGTCATCGCCATCAGCTCATCATCCGCCCCGGCCAGCTTTTCGCGCAACGCGGCGATGGCCGCCGCATCCGCCAGCCTGTCGGCCTCTGCCTGAGTCAATTCAGCCTTGGCGGCGGCGAGTTCCGCCTCGGCATCGGCATTGACCTCGGCCTTTGCCCGCAGATCGGCGATCAGCGCTTCGAGTGCCTCACGACGGGCCGCCGCCAGCCGCGCGGCCTCGGCCCCGGCATCCAGCTCGTCACGCGCCTTGGCCAGTGCGATGTCCAGCGCCTCTTTCTCGGTGATCAGCCGGGCCTGCGCCGCCTCAAGCTCGGCAACGGTTGCCGCCAGACCGGCGGCCTGCGCGGTGGCCTCTTCCCGCGCCGCCTCGCTCGTGACCAGCCGTGTCGTCAGGCCAGCCACCTCGGCCCGGGCGGCATCGCGTTCCGCCAAAAGGCTGGCGACCTGCGCCTCAAAGCTTGCGATACGTCCCTGCGCCGCCGCCAATTCATCTTCGCGGCTTTGCAACTGGCTGGTCAGGCTGGCGATCACACTTTCCTGTTGCTCGCCCTTTGCCTCTGCCTCGGCCAGACCGGCGCGAAGGCTGCCGATTTCGGCGCGCAGATCATCAACCCGGTTCCGCTCCAGCCCCAAGGCGTCGGCTAGACTGGCAACTTGCGCTGTCAGGCTGTCAAGCTCACTGTCCTGAGTGCTGATGGTTTCCTGCAAGACCGATTGCATGACGGTAAAGATCGTCAGCACGAACATCAGCACCATCAACAGGGTCGTCACCGCATCGACGAAACCCGGCCAGATGATCGACGAGTCGCGCCGGCGTGACAGCCCCATGGTCAGCGCCCGATCCCGGTGCGGGCCAGATGCCGCACCGCCGCCGTCAACGCCGTCAGATCGGCACGCAAATCGGCAATGCTTTCCTGCCGGCCTGCGGCGATTTCTTCAAGGATACGCAAAAGCTGTACGTCGATGGACCGCAACCGCATCCGGGCCTCGGCATCCGAAGACAGGCCGCCCTCGGCATCGCCCATGGCAAGGATCAGCCGTTCCTGCCCGTCGGCGATCCGGCTCAGCGCAGCCGTCTGACCGGATTCGGCCTGCATCCGCTGCGCCACCGCCGCGATGGCCCCGCTCAGTTCCGCCAGACGCTGATCGGTTTCCGCCCGGGCGGCATCGGCCTGAATAACCAGCGTCTGCATCCCCTCCATCTGCTCGACCATCCGGTCGAGAACCGCTGCCACACCGGCACCCTCGCCCTCACCCTCGCCACCAGCAAAGCCGAGGCGGGTGATCGAGGACAGCCATTCCTCAAGCTCGCGGTAAAAGCGGTTCTGTCCATGGCCGGCGAAAAGCTCGAGCAAGCCGACCACCAGCGATCCCGCAAGGCCAAGCAGCGAGGAAGAAAACGCCGTGCCCATGCCGCCAAGCTGCGATTCCAGCCCGCCCATCAGCTTGGAAAATACCGAAAGCCCCCCCTCGCCTTCGGCCGGGGCCAGCGAGCGGATGGTTTCGACCACCGCCGGAACCGTGGTGGCCAAGCCGTAGAACGTACCCAAAAGCCCCAGAAAGATCAGCAGGTTGGTCAGATACCGGGTGATGTCGCGCGCCTCGTCGATCCGCGTCGCCACGGATTCGAGGATCGAGCGTGAAGAAGAGGCCGAGATATGCATCTGCGCGCCCCGAGAGCGCAGCAAGGCCGCCAGCGGCGCCAAAAGGCGGGGCGGGCGGGTAATCTCATGCCCCGGAACATTCTGCACAAAACCCTCGATCCAGCTTACCGACTGGATCAGGATCAGCACCTGCCAAAAACAGGTCATGACCCCCAGGACAAAGATCACGCCGATAAAGCCGTTGAGCCACAGGTTCGAGCGAAAGACCTCGGCCACCTGACCATGGATCAGCCAGGCCCCCGCGATCACCAGCCCGGCCACGACCAGCATCGTCACGATCTGCTGAACGGGTTGACTGAATACCGCCGCGGCGCGAACGCGCGATACTGTCTTTGCCCCAGCCTTGGTATTTTCCATCAGGCGCTGCCTGCCCGTTGTTCTGCCCGGATCAAGGATAAGCGACTGTTCCCCCAAAGTCCAAGCGCCGCCTGCAAGACGGGGATGAAATTTCCCGTCACGCGCCCGGAATACCGGTCAGCGCCCTGACCCGGGCCGCCAACCAGCCCAGATCCGGGTCGGCGATGCCCAGTTCGGCCAGATGCGCGGCCGTGGCCCAGAGGTAGTCGCAATTCGGCCCGCGTCCGCCAACCGCCCGCGAAATGATCTGCGCCTGCTCCTCCAGCGGCAGCCCCCCGCAATATTGCGCGTGATCGCGGTCGATCACATAACACAATGCCTGTACTGCACTGCCGTCGGTCAGTTGCGCGCAAAGCTCGGTTTCAAGATAGGCGCTCGAGATCAGCTCCCGCTCGCGCAGCGCGGCAAGGGTATCGGCCTCGGCCCCTGGCTGGACGCGAAAGGCCAGCCCGTCACAAATCGCGCCTGCGGCCGCGTCAAGCGCCAGCACAAGGCCCGGCGCCGCCTCGGTCCCGCGATGATGGATTGAGCGCATGCAAAAACTGCGATGCCATCCGGCCACCCGCGCCACCCGTGCCTCGGCCACCGGGAAACCGGGGTTCCAGATCAGCGATCCATAGCCAAAGACCCACATGCTGGCGGTCAAGTGACTGGCCCTCCGCAATTATCACCCCTAGATAACTGCATGGGCAAAGCGAAAAGGGCAAGCCATGCGCGCGTTGATCTGGGTTGCGGTGATCTTGATGGGCCTTTGGTCGGGCTATTGGTACACCGGGCGCACAGCGGTTTTGCAGCTGGCAGAGGGGGTCTTTGCCGCCGCCCCGTCACAAGGGGTGCGGGCCGCGCACAGTGGCCTGTCGCTGGCCGGCTATCCCAATCGCTTTGATCTGACCGTGGAATCCCCCGAGATCGCCGATCAAACCAGCGGGCTGGGCTGGCGGGCCCCTTTCCTGCAAATCTTCAGCCTTTCTTATAAGCCCTGGCATGTGATTGCGGCCTTTGCCCCCACGCAAACCATTGTTACACCGGCCGAGGATATCACCCTCAGCGCGGCAAAGATGCAGGCCAGTGTGGTGGTCTCGCCCAATGCCCGCCTGCCGCTGGACCGGACAACCCTGATCGGCAGCGAACTGGGGCTGACCTCGACCTTGGGCTGGTCGGCCCGGCTGGGTGAGTTGCGATTTGCGACCCGTGCCGAAGATACCGAGGGCAAGGAACATGAAATCGGGCTGGAGGCGTTGCGCCTGACGCCCGATATGGGCCGCCTTGCACTGCCCCCTGATCTGCCGGCAGTGATCGACCGGCTGCGGATTGACGCGCGGCTGGGGTTCTCATCACCGCTCGATCGTTTCGCGGGGGCCAACCGGCCCCGGGTCGAGCGTATTCGCCTTGTCGCCGCCAATCTCGACTGGGGCCGGCTGGCCCTGCGGGCCGAGGGTGATCTGGTGATGGCGGCGGGCATGCCCGAAGGGCGGATTGACCTGACCCTGACGGGCTGGCGGTTGGTGATGCCGCTGATCGCCGCCAGTGGCGCAATCAAGCCCGAGGTCTTGCCAACCGTCGAGCGGATGCTTGAGACCCTTGCCGTACAATCCGGCAATCCCGAAGAGCTTAATCTGCCCCCGATCTTTACCGGGGGGCGGAGGGGGCTGGCCCCCCTGCCCCTGGGGCCGGCCCCCCGGTTCTAGCGCCCCTGCTTAGCGGCAATAGGGCCCGCCGCGATAACGCGCCACGTCGAAATGCAGGTGATCCTGATGGAACCCGTCCGAGCCGGGACCGAGGGTCGTACCAAAGATGCCACAGGCCGCTTTGTGGACTTTTCGCATGGTCTTGTCGTAATTTCCCAGCACGGTCACGGTTTTTCCGTTGGAAAAGGTAAAGCCGCCAATGTCGATCGCATTTCCGCGCCCATGCTCTGAGACTTTGGCGCCCCGCTGGTTGTTGCGGGGGCGGCAGGCATAACTGGCAGCGATCTTCACCTCGACGACCTTGCCCTTGCCATAAACCGGCTCAACCGCCTTGGTCAGCCAGCTCCGCAGGGATTTCGCCGTCTCGCAATTGATGGTCGCCGGGGTCGAGAGGCGAATACCCGCGACCGAGGTCACGCGCACCGGATCCTTGATGCCACAGCCTTTGATCCTGGCCGTGATCGGTGCCAGCGTTTCACCCTTGATATCGGGGATACCACAGACCGAGCCTTTTTCCGAGATCACCGCCTCTTTGCCCGGTTTGATCCGCACGGCCGCCGCCTGCTTGACCATCAGATCCTCAGGCCGTTTTGACGGGCGAAGGAAGCTGAACAGGCCCTTGCGCTCGGGCGTGGCCACCTCGGGCGCCATGGCGGCGGCGGGGGCCGAGGCTGCCACCGCCTCGGCCGCCCCGCGCGGCGCCTGAGCAGCGGCAAAGGCTGCCTCGATCACCGTTTGCGGGCGCGCGCGCGGACGTTGCAGCATCAGCGCGCCCGTCGCATCGGTGACGACGCTGGCTTTCGCAGCCGTCGCAGGCGGCGCAATGGCCAAGAGCGCAAGGCTCTGCGCGCC
>CALLZQ010000645.1 GCA_937858255.1 uncultured Tabrizicola sp. | reverse complement strand
CGTTCGATCGTCACACCCATATCCGCAAGACCCGCGCTGCCGCCGGGAAAGCCGTCGAGCTGCGCGCTCAGCACCGCGCGGATTTGTGAGGCCACCGCATCGGCGGTCAGATCGCCGGCCAGCGCCCCCCGGGTCGAGCCATCGGCCCCGCGCGATGTCAGTGTTTTCAGCAGCGTCAGCGTTTCATTCATCGTCTGTGTCAGCGTCTGCATATGGCTGGCGGCCAGTTCACGGTCGCGGCCCAGTGTCAGCACCGCCTCGCCGGGGGCGGTCAGGGTCAGACGAGTCCCGGGGATCAGATCGTCCACCGTATTGCCGGGCCGGGTGACGACAAAGCCATCGACCATCAACAGCGCATCCGCCGCGGCGCCGATCTGATGGGTGGCGGCGCCCGTGGTCATGTCCAGCGCGGAAAGCCCCGGCGTGACCGGATCTTCGGCCACGCTTAACCGCAGGGCCGAGGCCGCGCCCACCTCGCTAACGATCCCGAGTGAAAAGGTGCCGTCGCCCTTGTCCAGAACCCGCGCTGTCACACCGTCGAGCGCGCTGAGGGCGGTGGCGATCTCGCTCAGGGTCGCGCCCTCGGGGATGGTCAGGCTTTGCGCGCCGCGTGCCGGATCGGGCTGAAACTGATCGGCGGCAATATCGGTCCAGGTGCCGGTCTCGACCGTAAGGGTGCCGCTGCCGGGGGCGATGTCAGGCCCGGCGAAGCCGGTGAATTCGATCACCTGACGGCGCGCGATGGCCTCGACATAAACCTCGGTGGTTGCCGCCTCGACGCGCGCGGGGTCAGTGATCTCGATGCCAATGGCAGGGGCAGAGCTGCGGGCCACCAGTGTCGGCATCGCCGCGATGCCAGCGGCGGCCGAAGACAGCCGGTCGATCTGCGCCCGCACCTGCCCCAATGCCGAGATCGAGGTTTCTGTCCGGGCGATCTTGGCATCGACCGCGGCAACCCGGGGCTGGTATTCCGCCAGCACCAGATTGGCGGCCAGCGATTTGAAATCAATGCCCGAGCCGTTCTTGTTCAGCGTGGTCAGCATATCGGCCATGTTGATTCCCCTGTCTTTCCGCCGGTCACTCGTCAAAGGCCAGTTCGATTTCGATGCGGCGGTTCTTTTCGCGCCCCGCTTCGCTGTCGTTTGAGGCGACGGGGGCGCTTTCTCCCTTGCTGACCGCCGTCAGATTCGCCGGATCAATCGCGCCGGCCTCGCCAAGGGCACGGACCACCGACGAGGCGCGGGCTGCGGCAAGATCCCAATTGTCGCGGAACCGGCCGCCGTTGATCGGCACATTGTCAGTATGGCCGGTGACGGTGACGCGGGCATTCTTGCCCTGGGTCGCCGCGCCAAGCCGCGCCATGATCTCCGTCGCGCTGTCGGTCAGATCGGCAGAACCAGAGGGAAAGGCCCCGCCGGCCCCCACGGTGACAAACACCTTGTCATCGCGTCGTTCCACCGCCACCAACCCCTGAGAGATTTCCTGCCGCAACGCCACTTGCAACCGGGCCTCGGCAATACCGGCCTTGAACTCTTTGGACTGGCCGTCGGCGCCACTGCCTTCGCCGCCCTCGCCGCCGGTCTGTGCCTCGGTGCCTGCGGTGCGGGCGATAGCTTCGGCAAGGGCCTCGGCCTC
>CALLZQ010000644.1 GCA_937858255.1 uncultured Tabrizicola sp. | reverse complement strand
AGAGGGCGTCGCAAAACAAGGGATGATCATCGAGGATCAGGGCCGAGGCCATCGCGCGATCAAAACTGGGATGAGAGGTCATGGAACACCTTTTCATGCCTGCCGGACCCCCATGCTAGCAACCACAGCCCCCGTGGCATAGCAAGCCTTAAGTCCTATATCGTTTCCGGCCGGAAACCGCCCGCCCCTTTGCGGGGGCTGGAGCGCGGCGCGCGGATCGGCTATGGCGGCGCGTCAACCGGAGTTTTCGCCTGATGTCGCTGTCCCGCCGTTCTGCCTTGGCGCTCTGCCTCGGTTTTGCCGTGACCGCCTGCGGTCGCCCCCGCCCGCGTGAAGAGGCCCGCGCCAAGACCCAGCCCGCCGGGGCCACGCCCGAGATGATGGCCTTGGTGCGCAAATATGCCGCCATCCACGAAATCCCCGAAAGCCTGCTGCACCGGGTGATCCAGCGCGAAAGCGGCTACAACCCCGCCGCCCGCAACGGCCCCTATTACGGTCTGATGCAGATTTTGCCGCAGACCGCGCGCACCATGGGCCATCGCGGCCCGGCCTCGGAACTGCTGGATGCGTAAACCACCCTTTATTACGCGGGCCGCTACCTGCGCGGGGCGTGGATCGTCTCGCGCGGCAACGAATCCCGGGCGGTGATGTGGTACGCCAAGGGCTATTATTATGAGGCCAAGCGTCTGGGTCTGTTGGAAGAAACCGGGCTGCGCGGCTGATGGACGACCATTCGCCCGATCATCACGCGGGACGCGCGGCGCTGTCGGTGGCGGATCTGATCCGCGACGGCCTTGTGCTGCCCGATCAGGCGCCGGTGCTGGAGGAAGTGACCGAGGAATTCCGCCTGCGCCTGACGCCCGAAATGCGCCATGCCGCAACAGCCTCGGCCGCCGTCGCGCGCCAATTCGTGCCCTCGGCTGAGGAGTTGCTGGAAACGCCGGCCGATCTGCTTGACCCCATTGGCGATGAGGTGCATGCGCCGGTGCCGGGCCTGACCCATCGCTATCCCGACCGGGTGATCCTGCATGTCACCAAGACATGTGAGGTCTATTGCCGGTTTTGTTTTCGGCGCGAAACCGTGGGGGCAACGGGTCATCTGCCCGCCGATGCGCTGGAGGCGGCCCTAAGCCATATCGCCGCCACCCCGGCGATCTGGGAGGTGATCCTGACCGGTGGCGATCCGCTCGTCCTGTCGCCCCGGCGGCTGGGTGATCTGATGGCGCGGCTGGCGGCGATTGACCATGTGCAGGTCGTCCGCTTTCACAGCCGGGTGCCGGTGGTCGCACCGGACAAGATCACCGAGGGCTTGCTGTCGGCGCTGACCGCCACGCGGCTGACGCCGTGGATGGTCATCCACACCAATCACGCCGACGAACTGACACCGGCGGCAAGGGCCGCGATCGGGCGGCTTGCCGGTGCGGGCATCGGCCTGTTGTCGCAAAGCGTGCTGCTGCGCGGGGTCAACGACTCGGTTGCCGCCCTGAGTAATCTGTTCCGCGCGCTCTATCAGTTGCGGGTCAAACCCTATTATCTGCACCATTGCGATCTGGCGCGGGGCGCGGGCCATTTCCGCACCACGATTGCCGAGGGTCAGGCGCTAATGGCGGCGCTGCGCGGGCACCTCTCGGGCCCCTTCCTGCCGCCCCATGTGCTGGATATTCCCGGCGGCCATGGCACGGCCCCCATCGGCCCGGGCTATCTGCGCCATCTGGGTTCAGGCGACTGGGAGGTCACAAGCTGGACCGGCAGCCGCCACGGCTATACCGACCCCACCTGAGCGCCATGCCCAAAATGGCAGACGCGCCCCGGTTTCCCGGGACGCGCCGCACTGCCGAGTTCCGACCGGAGGGGGTCAGTTCTGGGCCAGTTGCTTGGGCAGACGGAAGGTCCAGACCGTGCCACCCTGGTTCAGGTAGTTGACCTTCTTGGCCACTTCACCACCCCAGAGCGGCACCGCGCCACCCCAGCCCGAGATGACCGAGACATACTGCTCGCCATCCATTTCCCAGGTGACGGGCTGGCCGACGATCCCCGAACCGGTCTGGAACGACCACAGGGTTTCACCGGTTTCGTCATCCAGCGCGAGGAACTCACCCTCGGGGGTGCCGAAGAACACCAGACCACCAGCGGTGGTCATCACACCACCCCAGAGCGGGGCGTCGTTCTTGTATTCCCACTTCCATTCGCCGGTCATCGGGTCGATGGCCTTGAGGCTGCCGATATGGTCCTCATAGTTCGGCTTGATGGTAAAGCCGGAACCGAGGTAGGCCGCGCCCTTCTTGTAGGTGATCGGCTCGTTCCAGATGTCCATGCCCCATTCATTCGAGGGCACATAGAACAGGCCGGTCTTCTGGCTGTGCGCCATCGGCATCCAGTTCTTGCCGCCCAGGAAGGAGGGCGACGAGAACACGACCTCGCCCTTGGCGCCATCGGCCGCCTTGGCCGGATCGCCGGGACGGTTTTCCTCGTTATAGATCGGGCGGCCGTTTTCATCGATGCCGCTGGCCCAGGTGATGTCCTTGACGAAGGGCCAGGCGTTCAGGAATTTGCCGTCTTCGCGGTTCAGAACGTAGAAGAAGCCGTTGCGGTCGGCGGTGGCGAACTTCTTGTTGCCGTCCTTGTCGGTAAAGGCGACGACTTCGTTCACGCCGTCATAGTCCCAGCCTTCGCGCGGGGTCGACTGGAAGTGCCACTTGAT
>CALLZQ010000643.1 GCA_937858255.1 uncultured Tabrizicola sp. | reverse complement strand
CTCCATGGTCGCCGCCGGAATGGGCGTGACGATCCTCTCCGACATGGTCTACCGGCCCTGGTCTCTGGAAGGCCAGCGCATCGAGCAGCGGCACCGGCACCTTGACCTGCACCACCGCCTGCACCACGTCAGGCCGCAGCGCCAGCGCCTGAAAGAACCCGAACAACAGGCAGGCCCACATCGCCGCCACAGGCCGCCATTTTGCAAAGATCAGCGCGGCAAGGGCGATATAGCCGCGCCCTGCTGTCATCTCGCGCCCGAAACCGGCTTGCAGCGCGGTGGCCATATAGGCCCCGGCAATGCCGCACAGCACCCCGGTGATCGCCACCGCCGCATAGCGCAGCCCGACGACCGAGACACCGGCCGTATCCACCGCCGCCGGGTTTTCCCCCACGGCCCGCAACCGCAGGCCAAAGCGGGTGCGGAACAGCACCCACCAGGTCAGCGGCACCACCAGAAAGGCGAGATAGACCAGTGCCGAATGACCCGAGATCACCTCGGCATAAAGCGGGCCGATGACAGGCACGTCGCGCAACGCCTCGGCCCCCGGCAGGTCAATCGGGTTGAAACGCGCCTCGCCTGACAGCGGCGGCGTGCGCCCGCCTTGCCTGAACAGCGCCTGCGCGATCAGAACCGTGATCCCCGAAGCAAGGAAGTTCAGCGCGACGCCAGAGATCAGTTGATTTCCGCGAAAGGTGATCGAGGCAATCCCGTGCAGCGCCGCAAAGACCAGCGAGGCGCCAATCCCGGCCAACAGCCCCGCCCAGGCCGAGCCGGTCAGCGCCGCGACGGTCCCGGCGGCCATGGCGGCGGCCAGCATCTTGCCCTCCAGCCCGATGTCGAAAATACCGGCCCGCCCGGAATAAAGCCCGGCCAGACAGGCCAGCAGCAGCGGCGTTGCCAGCCGCAGCGTCGTATCCAGCATTTGCAGCAGCGTTGCGTAATCCATCACGCGGCCCCCCCGGATTTTTGCACGGCGCGGGCAGATCGGAACAGGCCGAAAATCCGCACCAGCAGCATCCGCACCATTACATCCAGCGCCCCGGTAAAGAGGATCACCAGACCCTGTACCACGATCCGCATCTCGATCGGGATCGAGGTCCAGAGGCCAAGTTCGGCCCCGCCCTGATAGAGGAACCCGAACAGCAGCGCCGCCAGCACCACGCCCAGGGGATGATTGCGCCCCATCAGCGCCACGGCGATGCCAATAAAGCCCGCCCCCTCGGACGAGTTTTGCAGCAGCCGCTCGGCCTCGCCCATCACGTTGTTGATGCTCATCATGCCGGCGAGGGCGCCCGAGATCAGCATGGCGATGATGGTGATGCGGACCGGGTTGATGCCGGCATATTTCGCCCCCGCCTCGGACTTGCCAAAGGCGCGGATCTGATAGCCAAGGCGCGTGCGCCACAACAGCGCCCAGATCACCACCGCCATCGCCAGCGCGATAAACAGGGTGATATTGGCCGGCACCGCCTTTTGAAAGATTAGGTTGACCAGCGGAATATCGTTCAGCGCCGGCAGCTTGGCCGCTTCGGGAAAGCGCGAGGAGGCCGGATCCATCTGCCCGGTGGGGCGAAGCACATCAACCAGCAGATAGACCAGCAGCGCCGCCGCGATATAGTTGAACATGATCGTGGTGATGACGATATGGCTGCCGCGCTTGGCCTGCAAATAGGCCGGGATCGCCGCCCAGGCTGCGCCGAACAGCGCCGCCCCCGCCGTCGCCGCGATCAGCGCAACGGTCCAATGCGGCCAGGGCAGGGCCAGGCAAACCAGCGCCACGCCCAGACCGCCAAGCTGGGCCTGCCCCTCGCCGCCGATGTTGAACAGGCTGGCGTGAAAGGCGACCGTGACAGCCAGGCCGGTAAAGATGAAACTGGTGGCGAAAGAGGGCGTTTGGCCCCAGCCATAGGCCGACCCGAGCGCGCCATCGACCATGACCTTCAGCGCCTCGGACGGGCTTTGCCCGATGGCCAAGAGGACAAGGGCCGAGATCACCGCCGCCAGCATCAGCGACACCAGCGGCACAAGGGCCACATCGGCCCAACGCGGCAAACGATCCATCAGGCCACCTCTTTCTTGCCGGTCATCCCGGCCATCATCAGGCCCAGTTCGCGCTCATCGGTCTGGCCGGGGTCGCGCAGGCCCATGATCTGCCCGTCGAACATCACGGCGATCCGGTCCGAAAGACTCATGATTTCATCGAGTTCCACACTGACCAACAGGATTGCCTTGCCCTGATCGCGCAGGGCGACGATCTGCTTGTGGATGAATTCGATGGCGCCGATATCGACCCCGCGCGTCGGCTGGCCGATCAGCAAGAGATCGGGGTTGCGCTCAATCTCGCGCGCGACGACGATCTTTTGCTGGTTACCGCCCGAGAAGTTCTTGGCGGCCAGCGCCGGGATCGGCGGGCGCACGTCAAAGGTCGCCATCTTGCGTTCAGTATCGGCGCGGATGGCATCGTTATCCATGAACAGGGCCGACTTCTGGTATTCTGGCGCATTGTGATAGCCGAAGGCGACGTTTTCCCAAGCGCTGAAATCGAGGATCAGGCCATGGTGATGGCGATCTTCGGGCACATGCGCCAGACCGGCGGCGCGGCGGCTCTGCCCGTCGGCCCCGGCCCCCGACAATGGTAGATCGCGCCCGTTCAGCGCAACCTTGCCCGTCGCCGGCAGCATCCCCCCAAGCGCCTGAAGCAACTCGGTCTGGCCATTGCCCGCGACACCGGCGATGCCGAGGATTTCACCGGCCCTGATCTCCAGACTGACCCCCTTGAGCCGTTCCACCCCATGCTCATCGCGCACCCGCAGGTTCTCGACCGTCAGCACCGGGGCGCCGGGGTGGGCGGGGGCCTTGTCGACCTCCAGCAGCACCTTGCGGCCCACCATCAGTTCAGCCAGTGCCTCGGGGCTGGTCTCGGCGGGCTTGACCGTGGCGACCCTGGTGCCGCGCCGCATGACGCTGACGTTATCGGTCGCCTCCATGATCTCGCGCAGCTTGGGGGTGATCAGGATCACCGTCTTGCCCTGATCCTTCAGCCCGCGCAGGATGCGGAACAGGTGGTCTGCCTCATCCGGGGTCAGCACCCCGGTCGGCTCATCAAGGATCAGGATATCGGCCTGCCGATACAGCGCCTTGAGGATTTCGACCCGCTGCTGATGGCCGACCGAGAGATTCTCGATCAAGGCATCGGGATCGACATCCAGCTCATATTCCTCGGCCAGTTGTTTCAGCACCGTCCGTGCCTTGGCGAGCGAGCTGTTCAGCATCGGCCCGTCCTCGGCCCCGAGGATGATGTTTTCCAGCACGGTAAAATTCTGCACCAGCTTGAAATGCTGGAACACCATGCCGATACCGGCGCGGATCGCGCTCTGGCTATCGGGGATGGGGGTCAGCTTGCCGCTGATGAATATCTGTCCGGCATCGGCCTTGTAAAACCCGTAAAGGATCGACATCAGCGTGGATTTCCCCGCGCCGTTCTCGCCGATAATGCCGTGGATCGTGCCCTTGGGCACGGCAATGTTGATATCCCTGTTCGCCTGAACCGGGCCAAAAGCCTTGGAGACGCCCTTGAGTTCGATGGCAAAGGGGGCGGCAGTTGCCTGCCGCCCCATGTTTTCCGCCGAGGCGACCATCAGAAGGTCGCGGCCGGGCAGGTGTTGTCGGTGCGATAGTCGTGGACGACCAGTTCACCCGACTTGATCTTGGCGGCGGCCTCATCGACCTTGGCCTGCATTTCGGCGCTGACCAGGGCGGCGTTGTTCTCATCCATGGCATAGCCGACGCCATCGGCCTTGAGGTCGAGGGCGAGCGGCGCGGTTTCCAGCGCCTCGCCAGCCTTCATCGAGTTGTAGACGGCGACATCAACGCGCTTGAGCATCGAGGTCAGGACCGAGCCGGGGTGCAGGTGGTTCTGGTTCGAGTCAACGCCGATCGACAGGATGCCTTCGTCGGCTGCCGCTTGCAGCACGCCCAGGCCGGTGCCGCCGGCAGCGGCGAACACCACGTCAGAGCCTTGCGATTTTTGCGCCTTGGCCAGTTCCGAGCCCTTGACCGGGTCGTTCCAGGCGGCGGGGGTGGTGCCGGTCATGTTCGAGATGAACTTGATGTCGGGGTTCACCGCCACGGCGCCCTGGGCGTAACCGCAGGCAAAGTTGCGAATCAGCGGGATATCCATGCCGCCGACAAAGCTGACGGTGCCGGTCTTCGAGGCCATCGCCGCCAGCATGCCGACGAGGTAGGAACCCTCATGCTCGGCAAAGCCGATCGACAGGACGTTGGGATGCGCCGCCGGGTCAACCCAGCCGTCGATGGTCACGAATTTGGTGCCGGGGAAGTCCGGGGCGACAGTGGCGATCGGGTCCGACATGCCAAATCCGGTGGTGACGATCGGGTTCGCACCCGCTTCGGCCAGACGGCGCAGTGCCTGTTCGCGCTGCGCCTCATTCTGCATTTCGAGTTCTTTGTAGGTGCCGCCGGTTTCCTTGGCCCACATCTCGGCGCCGTTGAAGGCCGCTTCGTTGAAGGATTTGTCGAACTTGCCGCCAAGGTCGTAGATCAGCGCCGGTTCCGCGGCCGCAATGCCGGCAGTCAGGGCCAGCGCGCCGGCTGCGCCCAACAGGTGTTTCATCATGGTCATGGAATAAGCTCCCGGTTGTCGTTGTGACGAATAGTTTTTTGTTGCCCTGCCCACCCCCTTGGCGGGGCGGCGCGGATCGTCGTCAATTTAGGGCAGGACAGATGCCGGGGGTCAAGGGGCATTTGGAAAGCCCTGCCTCTGTTTTGACTTTTCGATCAAAAAACTGGCGGGGCGCGGGGGCAGGCCCCCTGTTATTCCGGGGTTCGCGCCAGCACCAGCGCATCGACAGCGCCCCCGTCCGGTTGGCGGTAATAGCCTTTGCGCCGCCCGGTCTGGCGATAACCCGCCTGCTGATAAAGGGCGATGGCCGCGGGGTTGTTGGCGGCGACCTCCAGAAAAAATGTTTGTGCGCCATGGGTTTGGGCCAATTGGTGCCAGGCGGTAACCAGACGCTGCCCGATGCCCTGCCGCCGGGCGGCGGGCTCGACCGCCAGCGTCAGCAGTTCCGCCTCGCCCGCGATGACGCGGCCCAACAGAAATCCGGCCGATTCGCGGCACAGATGCACATGCGGGCTCTCAAGCAGTGCTGCGATTTCCGCGCCGGTCCAGGGGCGGGGGGGGCTAAAGGCGCTGGCATGCAGTTCGGCAAGCGCCTCGGCCTCAGACATCGAGGATCACCGGTGGCGGGTCGGATGGCGGCGCGGCATCGGCGCCGCGCAGATAAAATGGGGCTGGGCGCCCGGCAGGTGTTTCATCGCGGCTTTGAACGCTGCGGGCCATCGCCTCGGTCAGCGCGAAGCGTGGCTGGCCGATTGGCAAACCGTGCTTGTCGGCATAGGCCGGGGCCAGATCGCCGATCACTGTTGGCATCGCCCCCGCCGGAAAGCCCTCGGGCAGTGCGCCGGTCTCGACCAGCCCGGCAGGCCCATCGGGCCTGAACATCTGAACATAGGCCATGCCACGCCGCGCGTCCTGCGCGATCAGCGTCGGGCCGGTCTGCCCAAAGCTCAATGCCTCGAAGATGGTGACGCCATGGGCCGGAAGGCCCAGGCCAAGCGCCAGACCCCGCGCCGCCGCAACCGAAATGCGGATGCCGGTGAAATTGCCGGGTCCCGTGCCAACCGCGAGGTCAGACAAGTCGCGCCATGTCACGCCACCCTCGGCCAGCAACTCTGCCAGCAGGGGCATCAGCCGTTCAGCCTGACCCCTGGCCATCTCTTCGTGGCGCAACAGGCATCGACCGTCTGGCAAAAGCAAAGCGGCGGCGCAATGCGCCGCCGATGTGTCGAATGCGAGGACCGTCTCAGGCCGCAACAGGGCGAACCTCGGTCACTTCGGGGATATAGTGCCGCAGCAGGTTTTCGATCCCCATCTTCAGCGTCAGGGTCGAGGAGGGACAGCCGGCGCAGGCGCCCTGCATATGCAGATAGACCACGCCACGGTCAAAGCCGTGGAAGGTGATGTCGCCGCCATCCTGCGCCACAGCCGGGCGCACGCGGGTATCCAGCAATTCCTTGATTTGCTTGACGATATCGGCATCCTCGCCCGAATGCTCGGCATGGCCGCCGGCGGCCTTGCCCTCACCCTCGATCACCGGGGCGCCAGACTGGTAATGCTCCATGATCGCGCCAAGGATCGCCGGCTTGATATGCTGCCAGTCGCTGGCCTCGGCCTTGGTCACGGTCACGAAATCAGTGCCGAAGAACACCCCGGTCACTTGGCCAGTGGCAAAGATCCGCGACGCCAGCGGCGATTTCGCCGCCGCTTCGGCCGAGGGGAAATCGGCGGTCCCGACCTCCAGCACGGTCTGACCGGGCAGGAATTTCAGCGTGGCAGGGTTGGGCGTGGACTCAGTCTGGATGAACATGGCACTCTCCGACAGTTCTACTCGGATATGCGCCTCTCGCCCCGGCAAGTCAAGTTTGGAACCGTTCTAAATCGGTGCCAGCACCGCCCAGAGCGTATAAAGCGCCGCCGCGCCGATGGTCGCCCCGACGGCCAGAGACCCCAGATCCTTGGCATTCTTGGCAAAGACGCTCCACTCGGGCGACAGATGATCGACCAGTTCCTCGATGGCGGTGTTTAGCGCCTCAACCGCCGTGATCGCGCAAAGGCAGATGGCAAAGCCGATCACCAGTTCCTGCCGAAAGGCGGATTCGCGCAAAAGACGCCGAAACCCCATGGCGGAATAGCTGGCGGCGGCGAAGAAATGCGCCAGCCCGGTCTTGCGGGGCGGCTTTTGCGGAATGGGTCGGGTCACGCGGCGCTCTGCTCCGGGGTCAGGTGATGCTTTCCAGCCGTTCCTTGGACATATCGCCCGGAACGATGGTCAGCGGGACCGGCAGGCTGCCGGAATTCTTGGACATCTGGGTGACCAGCGGGCCGGGGCCGGATTTCTCAGTCCCGGCGCCAAGGACCAGCACGCCGATTTCCGGGTCATCGTTCACCAGCGCGAGGATCTCGGCCACCGGGTCGCCTTCGCGGATCACCAGATCGGGGTTCACCCCCTGCTTGTCACGCATCCATTTGGCAAAGACCTCGAAATGCGCCTCGATCCGCTCGCGCGCCTCGGCCCGCATCAGGTCGGCCACCCCGATCCAGTGCTGAAACTCCTCGGGCCGGATGATCGAGAGGATGGTGACGCCCGCCCCGGTATGGGCGGCGCGCAAGGCGGCAAAGCGCATCGCGTTCAGGCATTCGCGGCTGTCATCCAGCACGACGAGGAATTTCCGCATCTGTTGTCTCCCCTGCGCGCGCATATTGCGGGGGCGGCGTGGGCTTGTCCAGCCTCGGGCAGGGCCCTAGCCTTGGCTGGCCGCCCAGTCCCAGTAGAGCCGCCTTGCCCGTTCCGTCATCTCGCGGCTGCGGTATTCGGTGCCGTCAAAGGCGCGGACAGAGGTGACCTTGGCGAAATTGCCAGACAGAAACACCTCATCAGCGGCATGGGCATCGTCAAAGGTCAGGACGGTTTCCACCACCTCGACGCCGTCGGCACGAAGATTGGCGATATGGCGGGCGCGGGGGGTGCCGGGCAGAAAAGGGCCATTGGCGGTGGGGGGAAAAAACACCCCCCCCTTTACGAGGGAGACATTGGGCCGCGCCCCCCCCGGCAGAATTCCCCTGGCATCGGCTACCAGCGCATTGCCAAAGCCCTTGGCCCGCGCCTCGACCAGCATCCGGGCATTGTTGGGATAGAGGCAGCCGGCCTTGGCATTGCAGACGGCATCCTCCAGCACCGGGCGGCGAAAGCGGGTGCGGGTGACGGTCGTCTGAAGGTCATCCGGCGGCATCGCTACCTGTTCGAGGCAGAGGGCAAAGCCGGTCGAGCCGGGCTTGGGGTTCACCCCCAGATCGCCGCCATCCACCGCCCAGTACATCGGGCGGATATAGACTGCCTGATCGGGGCCATAGGCGCGCAGGCCCTCACGGGTGATGGCCTCGATCTCGCCCGCATCCAGCGTTGGGGTGATCATCAGCGCCTCGGCGCTGCGGTTGACGCGGGCGCAATGGGCGGCAAGGTCGGGGGCGAGGCCGCGCGCATAACGGGCGCCATCAAACACCGAAGACCCCTGCCACAGCCCGTGATCGGCGGCGCGCATCACCGGGATATCGCCCTCATGCCAGCGGCCCTCGAACCAGGTGCGGATATGGGTGCCGAATGCCATGGCGCTCTCCTTTGCTTTGCCAAGGGTTAGACCACCGGGGGCGGGCGAGGGCAAGGCGGATGGAAAAGCCCCCCGGCGCCGAGGGGTCGCGGGCCGGGGGGATGGGGCGGGGTTGCCGGGGAGGGCAACGCATTTTGGGGACGGAACCGCCCGATTCGATGCCCTCAGTCTGGGGCCGTAATGATTCCGCTTTATGACA
>CALLZQ010000642.1 GCA_937858255.1 uncultured Tabrizicola sp. | reverse complement strand
CGCCGTTGGTCGATTTCACCTCAAACAAGCCATCGTCGATTTCGAGGATGGTGATGTCAAAGGTGCCGCCACCGAGGTCGTAGACGGCGATGGTCTTGGTTTCTTTCTTGTCGAGGCCATAGGCCAGCGCGGCGGCGGTCGGCTCGTTGATGATCCGCAGCACTTCCAGACCGGCGATCTTGCCCGCATCCTTGGTGGCCTGACGCTGGGCGTCGTTGAAATAGGCCGGAACGGTGATCACAGCCTGCGTCACCGGCTCACCCAGATAGCTCTCGGCGGTTTCCTTCATCTTTTGCAGAATGAAGGCGGAAACCTGGCTGGGCGAATACTTCTCGCCGCGCACCTCGACCCAGGCATCGCCATTGCCGCCGTTGATCACCTTATAGGCAAGGTGCTTGGCGTCTTTGGTGATCGCCGGGTCGTCATGACGGCGCCCGATCAGGCGCTTGACGGCGAAAACGGTGTTCGAGGCATTGGTGACGGCCTGACGCTTGGCAGCCTGACCGACAAGACGCTCGGTTTCGGTGAAGGCAACGATCGAAGGCGTGGTACGGGCGCCTTCGGAATTTTCGATCACGCGCGGTTGCGACCCATCCATGATGGCGACGCAAGAGTTGGTGGTTCCAAGGTCGATACCGATGACTTTGGCCATGTTTGATATCCCTTTCTTCAGGCGATGTTTACAGCTCGGGCCCGATGAGGCACCCGTGCCCATGGAGCGTGCGGGATTCCAGACTGTGCCGTTGTCCCGTTGCGTGGTGTATATAGGAGGCGCGGTTTTTGGCTGCAACCGCGTCGTTTCACCGATTTCACCGAATTTTCAGAACTGAACCCGCATTCTTTGACCGCAGCCCCGGATTTTGAGGATCGCCATGCTGACAACCATTCTTTTCGCCGTCCTGCCCGTTCTGGGGTTGCTGGTGCTTCCGGCTTTTCTGCTGGTGGCGATGGCAGTGCTGGTCGGGGGCGGATCTGCCCCGCCGCGCTCAGCGATGGTCGAGCGTGCAGCAGCCCGAAACCGTTTCATTGCCATCCGGCGCCTCGACGAACATCAGGGTGCGGAATCCGAATTCGCGGTCTGACATGCCGTCTGAACAGATGCCGCGCGTGACGATCAGCGTGCGGTTCAGCGTCGGCCCCTCTTCCAGCCGCATATAATAGCCTTGGGGCGAAACCGCCTCTTGCTGCACGATCATCGGGACGACGCCGGTGTCGGGTGAATTGAACTCGGCCCCGCGGGGATAGAGGCTGACCGACCAGAAAGGTTCGGTCCCCATGCAACTTAGCGGGCGGGGGATCAGATAGGGGTCTTGCGCGGGCACCGGTTCCAGATAGCGCATTGCCACCCAGCCATTGCCCTCAGGCAGACCAACCTTACCCCATTTGCGGTCGGCAGAGATGCCCAGAACCTCGATATTCAGGCCATAAGGGCCGATTTCGCCCATCACATCGGACGAGGCCGAGGGGGCGGCGCGAATGTTCAGTACATCATTCTGCGCGACGCCTGTCACCTGATAGGCGGCAGGAAAATCCTGGGCCAGGGCGAGGGCGGGACACAGCGCCAGCCCGATGAAGGCGAGCGAAACCGGCCTCATCGCTTGGCCCCCCAGCTCAGCGAGGCATGTTTGCGCGTAAAGAACTCACCCATCAGGCCAAGTACCAGACAGATGACCGAAAAGATGATCGGGAATTCGATGTTGCTGTAGCGGGGGTTGTAGTTCAGGAACACATGCCCCCGGCCCTGGTCGATGATATGGAACAGCGGGTTCCAGTCGAAATAGGCGAGGATATAGGTCGGCATCGAATTGGCGACGAACATCTTGCCCGAGGCAATCATGTTGCCCCGTTGATAGATCTGCGAGATCAGCCCGAACAGTTCCGGCTGCCAGGGGATCATCGCCTTGAACACCATGCCCAGCGTCACGCCGGAAAACCATGCCAGCAGCAGGATGCCAAGGGTGCCGATGGGGTCGTGGAAATGAATCGGGCTGATAATGGCGTGGTAAAAGAACAGCACCACCCCGGCCGACAGGATTTGCAGATAGAGCGAGGACAGCGCCGCCGATCCGATGGCGACGATGGTATTCATCGGCGCATGTTTCATCATCGGAGAGGTCGGCCCGTCAGAGCCGACAACCGCACCCATGGCCTTGGTATGGACCATGAACATGAAGATACCCGACATGATATAGAGCAGGAAGGCGCCGCGGATCGCACTGCCGC
>CALLZQ010000641.1 GCA_937858255.1 uncultured Tabrizicola sp. | reverse complement strand
AGAACAATACGCTGGTACAGGTGTTCTCCCCGACCCTTGCGCTGGCACTGGCCTCGATCCTCTTGCTGGCGGCGGTGTGGGAGCCGATGGCGCTGGCAGATCTCGGTCTGATCCCGCTCTATTCGGGCCTGCTGTTTCTGGCGCGCTGGACCATGGTGCTGGTGATGCGGCGGCTGCGGGCGCAGGTGGCGCTGCCGCTGGTGAATGTGCAGTTCGTCTGGATGGTCGCGGTCGGGTTCCTGTTCTTTGGCGAGGTGCCGGCGCCGCTGACGCTGGTTGGCGCGGTGCTGGTGATGCTGGCCGGGGTGATCGCCCTGACCGAACAGGCCAGGGAAGAGCGGCTGGCCCGGCTGGCCGCAAGACGGGCCGCAACGATCCCGGCAGAGTAAACCGGGTGTTCCGCGCTCTGGGGCGCGCGGAACCACAAGGGGGCAGGCCACTCACGCAACCAAGGAAAGGGGCGCCCCGGGCGCCCCTTTTGCCTTGTCGTGATGTGCCGCCCGGCGCGTTATCCCATCGAGAATGAGGTGCCGCAGCCGCAACTGCTGCTGGCATTGGGGTTTTCGATCACGAAACGGGCGCCGATCAGTTCCTCGGTGAAGTCGATCACCGCATTTTGCAGAAAGGGCAGCGAGACGCTGTCGACCAGTACCCTTTGCCCGTCCTTTTCCAGCACCAGATCGTCTGCCCCGGCCTCATCCAGCCGGATATCATATTGAAAGCCGGAACAGCCCCCGCCCTCGACCGCGATGCGCAGGGCCTTGGCCTCGCCCGTCATCTCGCAAATCTCGGCCAGACGGGCAAAGGCACGGTCGGTGACGCGGGGGGGCAGGGTCAGGTCCATGGTTTGTTCACATATCCTTGGGTGTCGCCTTGTAATATAAGGGCGCGAAAAGGCTTCAACAAGAACAGGCTGACCCATGCTTGCCCCCTTTGCCTGCCAGCCCGGCCAATCGCGCGGCAGGCTGCATACGGAACGGATGTCCTCGTTCCGCTCGCCCTTTCAGCGCGACCGCGACCGGATCATCCATTCCTCGGCGTTCCGGCGGCTGAAGCACAAGACGCAGGTCTTTGTCGAACATGAGGGCGATTATTACCGCACCCGCCTGACCCATTCGATCGAGGTGGCGCAGGTGGCGCGCACCATTGCCGGGGTTCTGGGGCTGAATACCGATCTGGCCGAGGCAATCGCGCTGGCGCATGACCTGGGACATACGCCCTTTGGCCATACGGGCGAGGATGCGATGGCGCTGCTGATGCAGCCCTATGGCGGGTTCGACCATAACGCGCAGGCCCTGCGCATCGTCACCCGGCTGGAACGGCATTACGCCGATTTTGACGGGCTGAACCTGACATGGGAGGCGCTGGAGGGCATCGCCAAGCACAATGGCCCGGTGCAGGGGCCGAATGCCGACCCCAAACATGCATTTGAAGTGCTGCCCTATGCGCTGGATCAGGTCAACCGCGCCTGGGATCTGGAGCTGACGACCCATGCCAGTGCCGAGGCGCAGGTGGCCGCCATCGCCGATGACGTGGCCTATTCGCATCACGATCTGCATGACGGGTTGCGCTCGGGTCTGTTCACCGAGGCGGATTTGCGCGATCTGCCGGTGACGGGGCCCGCCTATGCCGAGGTGGACAGCCTTTATCCCGACCTCGACCCGATGCGCCGCCGGCATGAAGCGCTGCGCCGGGTCTTTGGCCGCATGGTCGAGGATGTGATCGCCGTGGCACAGGGCCGGCTGGAGGCCGCGCAGCCGCAATCCGTGGACGATATCCGCCATATGGGCACGACGATCATCCGGTTTTCCAAGCCGCTCTATCAGGAATTGAAAGTGATCCGGTCGTTCCTGTTCACCCGCATGTATCGCGCGCCCAGCGTGATGGATGTACGGGCCAAGGTCACCACCGTCGTGCGCGATCTGTTTGAGCGGTATATGGAGGCGCCGAACCTTTTGCCGCAGGAATGGCAGACCGATCTGGCGGCGGCAGAGGGCGAGGTTGATACCGCCCGCATCGTGGCCGATTACGTCGCCGGCATGACCGACCGTTTCGCCTTGCAGGAACATGCGCGGCTGTGCGGGGGCACGCATTTGGGGGCGCAGGTGCTGACCCGCCCGGGGGAATGGGCGGGCATCTAGCCCAATTCCCCCCGCGCGTGGCGCAGGCCCGCGATGACGCCGCGCAACTCGGCCAGACCTCGCAACCGGCCCACCAGCGGATAGCCGGGGTGGGTCTGGCGCGCGGCATCGTCGAGGAGTTCATGCCCGTGATCGGGGCGAAAGGGGATGTCGCGCCCGGCCTCCAGCAAGGCCATCAGCACGGCGGGGATGTCGGCATCGCCCTCAAGGTGCGCCGCCTCTTCAAAGCTGCCATCGGGGTCTTTGCGGACATTGCGCAGATGGGCGAAATGCACCCGATGCGCGTACCGGCGGGCCATTGCGGGCAGGTCATTGGCCGGGTTTGCGCCAAGGCTGCCGGTGCAGAACGTCAGGCCATTGGCGGGGCTGTCCACCGCCGCCAGCAGAAAGTCGATATCCTCGGCATCTGAGACGATGCGCGGCAGGCCCAGGATGTCACGCGGCGGGTCATCGGGGTGAACACATAGGCGCATCCCCAGATCCTCGGCCGCCGGGACGACTTCTTGCAGGAAACGGCGGTAGTTTTG
>CALLZQ010000640.1 GCA_937858255.1 uncultured Tabrizicola sp. | reverse complement strand
CATAGCTAATGTTGCGCACCGGCAAGGCCAATAGGCGGGCCGGGTTAACGCCCCGGCCGCGCGCCCCAAAAACGCCCAAACCCGCCGCCGCTGTCGCCACTCAGACCGAGGCCGCAGCGCCGGCGAGCCCGGCGGCTGTGACCGTGCCGGCCGACGGGCCGATGTCTACCCCGGCGACGGGTGCGGATGTGGCGCCAGCCGCGCTGACCACGCCGCCAGCCCTGCCGGGCGCGGCGGCGACGGCAGCAGCCGTAACCACCGCCCCCTTGGCCGCGACAACGGTGGCTCCCTCTTCTGGCTCGTCGGCTTCGACGGCGACGGCGCCTGTGCCGACGGCCCTGACAATTGCCCCGGTCGTCGTCCCGGTCGAACCCACCGCCCCCGCTGCGGCGCCCGCGCCCGCCCCGGCGGCCACGGCGCCGGCATCGGCCTGCAAGCTGCCGCTGGTGAACGGGCTCTGCCCGCAGGGCTGAGGATCGGTTCTTACCGCAAATATCAAAAGGCCCGCCGGTTTCCGGCGGGCCTTTTGATCATCAATCAGGGCCTGAACTAACCGGTCTGGCGCAGCCCGCCGCGCCCGGCCCAGGCCGCCGCCGCTGCGCCAAAGGCGGCAAACAGCGGCCGGCTGACCGGATCCTCTGCGGCGCGATACTCGGGATGCCACTGCACCGACAGGGTAAATCCCGGCGCATCGCGGACATAGATCGCTTCGGGCGTGCCATCCGGTGCCTGTCCGTCCACCACGATGCGGTTGCCCGGAGTCTTGATCCCCTGACCGTGCAAGGTGTTGGTCATCACCTCATCCGCCCCCATCAGCCGGGCGAACACCCCGCCGGGGGTAAAGCGCACCGCATGGCGCAGGGCGAATTTCTCGTCAATCGTGCCGTCGGGGGGCATCCGGTGGTTCATCCGCCCCGGCAGATCGCGGATCTCGGGGTAAAGCGTGCCGCCCATGGCCACATTGACCTCTTGGAACCCCCGGCAGATGCCAAGGAAGGGCTGCCCGCGCTCGACACAGGCCCGCACCAAGGGCAGCGTGATCGCATCGCGGCAGCGGTCAAAGGCGCCATGCGCCGGCGTTTCATCCTCGCCATATTCGGCGGGGTGGACATTGGGCCGCCCCCCGGTCAGCAGGAAACCGTCACAGAATTCCAACAGCTCGGGCACCGAGACATAGCGCGGGTCCGAGGGGATGATCACCGGCAGACAGCCGGCCACCTCGGCCACCGCTTCGGAATTCATCGTGCCCCCGGCATGAACCGGATAGGATTCATTGAGCAGGTTCATATTGCCAATGATGCCGACGACTGGGCGTTTGGAGCGCGAGGCCATGGGAACCCCAACAGAATATTTCATGCACCAAACCTAGGCCCAAACCGGCCAGAGGGGAAGTGCGCAGCCATGCACAGCCAGTCTCAGCCTGTGCCGATGCCTTTTCCCTGCGCATTTGCGGGTAACGGCGCGGTCAAGCAGGCGTGACTTGCCTTCCCTCTGGGGGAAGGTCGCAAACTGCTGGCAGATGATTCAAGGAGACGGATATGACGCTTCGACTCGCCACCGTAACGCTGCTTGCCGCGCTGAGCCTGCCCGTGCTGACCCTGACCGCCTTTGCCGAAGGCGAGGCGCCGACGGATCACAGCGGCCATGCGATGAGCCCTGCCGCAGGCCAAGGCCCGGCCACCGCCGCCTTTATCGAGGCGAATAACGCGATGCATGCCGACATGGCCATTGAATACAGCGGCAATGCCGATGTCGACTTTATCCGTGGCATGATCCCGCATCATCAGGGCGCCGTCGCCATGGCGCGGATCGTGCTGGAACATGGCAGCGACCCCGAGGTGCGCAAACTGGCCGAGGGCATTATCGCCGCGCAGGAATCCGAGATCGCCTTCATGCAGGACTGGCTGGCCCGCAACACCAAATAGACCCGGTTTCGGGACGCGCGGCGGGCGGAATTGCGCCGCCGCGCGCCAAGATCACATCCCCGGGCGGGGGCTATGCCACGGCCTGCGGCCCTGCTAGCATGACCACAGGCGCACCAATCTCGGCCGCCGCGCATCTGGACATTTTCTGACATGACCGCGCCTTTGCGCGATTTGCCCACGGCCCCGCCTGCCGCAGCCCTCCTCCCGAGGGACGAAACCCCACCCGCACCGTTGCGCCTGTCGGAACTCTTGACGCGCATCGCCAGCGACCCCTCGCGTGACCGGATCCGTCTGGCGGATCTGCTGGCCGAGATGAAGGCCCGGGCCTTTGGCGCCTTGCTGCTGGTCATCGCCTTTCCCAATATCCTGCCCGCCCCACCCGGCGTTTCGGGGCTGTTGGGGGTGCCGCTGTTGTTTCTGGCGGTGCAGATGATGCTGGGCCAAGACCCCTGGCTGCCGCGGTTCATTGCCGATCGGGCCGTCAGCCGCGACAGCTTTGCCGCCATGGTGGCGCGGGCAAATCCCTGGCTGCAACGGGCCGAGCGGCTGTTGCGCGCCAGACTGCGCCCGCTTGCCGCGACGCCGGTGCAGCGGGTGCTGGGGGCGTTGGTGTTACTCTTGGCCTTGGCGCTGGCCCTGCCGATTCCCTTTGCCAATATGGCGCCGGCAGTGGCGATCTGCGTCATCGCGCTGGGGATACTGGAGCGCGACGGCCTGTCGATCCTGATCGGCGCCGGGCTGGGGGTTCTGGTGCTGGGCTATGTCACGGTGCTGGGCATCGCACTGGCGAAATCGGCGGCTTTCGTGCTGATGAACGCTTTTTAGACCTCAGGTCGCATCCGCCACCACCCGCGCCGCCGACGCCAGGGCGCCGGGACCATGGTCGATGTCCAGCGCCACCATTCCTGCCTCCATCGCCGCAAGAACTCCCAGTGTCATATGGGCATTCACATGGCCCATATGCGCGACCCGCAAGAAACCGTGCCAGGCCGGATCGCCCGGCGCCGCCATGCCAAGGCCGATGCCCAGCGTGACCCCGGCATTCGCCTCAACCCAGG
>CALLZQ010000639.1 GCA_937858255.1 uncultured Tabrizicola sp. | reverse complement strand
CGGCCTCAATGGCCAGGGCAGCCGTCCCCATCGCCGCCGGCCCCTCGACGATGCGGATGCGTGATAACAGCGTGGTCAGGTCGGCGGCGGCCAATTTGCCGGCCTCGACCCGGGGCAAGAGGCTGTCGCGCAACCGTGTCAAGGCTGTCTCGCGGGCCGGGGCGGCGGCATCGGTCGCCAGCACCTCGAACCCTGCCGCCGCATAACATTGCGCGATTCCAAGGCCCATGGTCCCAAGCCCAACGATGGCGATTGTGGTCATCTGCCTGAAAACTCCGGTTTTTGGCCTGCCCGAAAGGCGCGGATGCCTTCTGTTTTATCCGCACTGTCAAGAAGCGCCTCAAAGGCTGCCCGCTCGGCCTTCAGGGCGAGGACGGTTTCCGCCCCGGCAACCAGCGCCGCCTTGGCCTGGGCCAGGGCCAGGGGTGCCCGGCGGGCAAGGCGGGCCGTCAGCGCCTCGGCCTCGGGCAGGGCATCCGCCGCCGCGAGATGCGAAACCAGCCCCCAGTCACAGGCGGTTTGCGCCTCAATAATCTCGCCCAGCAAGACCATGCGGGCCGCCCGGGCCGGGCCTATGCGCGCCAGCAGGCGCTGCCCGCCCCCCGCGCCGGGGATCAGGCCAAGGCTGGTTTCAGGCAGGCCCAGCCGGGCCGATGGCCCCGCCACGATCAGATCGGCCATCAGCGCCAGTTCCAGCCCGCCGCCAAGCGCAAACCCGTCGATGGCGGCGACCATGGGTTTGGGGAAGGCGCGGATGGTCTGCCAATAGCCCTTGCGCGGGTCCACCGCGCCTTCGGCGGTGGATTTCGTCTCGATTTCGGCGATGTCGGCCCCGGCGGCGAAATTCCCCTCGGCCCCACAGAGCAGCACCGCCCGGCAGGCGTCGGCCCCGGCCAAATCCCGGCATGTCCGCGCCAAATCGGCCAGCAACGCGGTGTTCAGGGCATTTCGCGCCGCAGGCCGGTTCAGCATGACCCGGGCCCATCCGCCTTGCAGGGTGACGATCAGATGTTCCATGCCTTCAGAATGCATGTTGCCGGATTTATTTCAAGTATGAAAAGTTTAGGCTTGAAATTTATGATCCGCAATGCCAGCCTGTATCCGGCGCGCATTGGAGAGGAATGTCATGAAAGTTCTCTGCCTCGGTGGTGGTCCTGCCGGCCTGTATTTTGCCATCTCGATGAAATTGCGCGATCCCGCGCATCAGATCGTGGTGCTGGAGAGGAATCGCGCCAATGACACCTTTGGCTGGGGTGTGGTGCTGTCAGATGACGCGCTGAGCCGGATGCAACAGAATGACCCGGTCAGCACCGAGGCGATCCGCAGCCACTTTGCCTATTGGGACGACATCGCTGTCGTGCATGACGGGCACCGCACCGTGTCAGGCGGGCACGGCTTTGCCGGCATCGGGCGCAAGCAGATGCTGATCCTGCTGCAAGAGCGGGCGCGCGAACTGGGCGTCGAGATGCAGTTCGAGACCGAGTTCAAATCGGCCGAGGAATACCGCAAGGACTATGACCTTGTTGTCGCCTGTGACGGCATCAACAGCATCGTGCGCCGCGAATATGAACAGGTCTTTCGCCCCGATATCGACACGCGCCTGTGCAAATTCGTCTGGCTGGGCACGCATCAGAAATTCGACGACGCCTTTACCTTCATCTTTGAAAAGACGCCGCATGGCTGGATCTGGGCGCATGTCTATCAGTTCGATTCCGAGACGGCGACCTTCATAGTTGAGACTTTGCCCGAGACCTGGGAAAAGCTGGGTTTCCCCGCGATGTCCAAAGAGGAAACCGTCGAGACCTGCCGCAAGATCTTTGCCCGGCATCTGGGCGGGCACGATCTGATGTCGAATGCCGCGCATCTGCGCGGCTCGGCGGTCTGGATGCAGTTCCCCCGGGTGATATGCGAACGCTGGTACCATGAGAATGTGGTGTTGATGGGCGATGCGGCGGCGACGGGGCATTTCTCGATCGGCTCTGGCTCGCGTCTGGCCTTTGACAGTGCGATTGCGCTGGCGGGCTATCTGCATTCCGAACCGTCGATGGAGCGCGCCTTTGAGCGCTATCAGGAAGAGCGGCGGATTGAGGTGTTGCGCCTGCAATCGGCGGCGCGCAACTCGCTGGAGTGGTTCGAAGAGGTCGAGCGTTATCTCGATCTGGATCCCACCCAGTTCGCCTATTCGTTGCTGACCCGCTCGCAGCGTATCAGCCATGAGAATTTGCGCCTGCGCGATCCCGATTGGCTGGGCAAGGCCGAGGACTGGTTTCAGGAGCGCGCCGGTGGCAAGGCGCATCGCCGCCCGATGTTCGCCCCCTTCCGCCTGCGCGGGATGGAGTTGAAAAACCGCATCGTCCTGTCACCGATGGCGCAGTACAAGGCCGTGGATGGCTGCCCGAACGGCTGGCACTTTGCCCATTATGCCGAGCGGGCCAAGGGGGGCGCGGCGCTGATCTATACCGAGATGACCTGCGTTTCCGCCACGGGCCGGATTACCCCCGGTTGCCCGGGCCTCTATGCGCCCGAGCATGAAAAGGCGTGGAAGCAACTCGCCGATTTCATTCACCAAGAGACCACGGCGAAATTCTGCATGCAGATCGGGCATTCGGGCCGCAAGGGATCAACCCGCGTCGCGTGGGAGGGGATCGACCGCCCGCTGGAAGCGGGGAATTGGGAGACGATCTCTGCCTCTGCCCTCGCCTACAAGCCCGAGAATGCCCCGCCCCGCGCGATGGAGGGCGAGGATTTTGACCGGGTGAAGGCCGAGTTTGTTGCCGCGACCCAAATGGCGGACCGGATCGGCGCCGATATGATCGAGATGCATGCCGCCCATGGCGATCTGCTGGCGTCCTTCCTCAGCCCGATCACCAACCGGCGTACAGATGAATACGGCGGCAGCCTGGAAAACCGGCTCCGCTATCCGCTGGAGGTGTTTTCGGCCATGCGCGCCGTCTGGCCCGAGGACAAGCCGATGTCGGTGCGGATCTCTGCGAATGACTGGATCGAGGGCGGCGTGACACCCGAAGAGGCGGTCGAGATCGCGCGGGCATTCCGGGCAGCGGGATGCGATATCATTGACGTCTCGTCCGGGCAGACCGACCCGGCGGAACGCCCGGTCTATGGCCGGATGTTCCAGACCCCGTTCAGCGACCGGATCCGTAATGAGGTGAACATGCCCACGATGACCGTCGGCAATATCAGCGACTGGGATCAGGTGAATGGTATCCTGATGGCAGGCCGGGCCGATCTGGTCTGTCTGGCGCGGATGCATCTGGCCGATCCCTATTGGACGCTGCATGCCGCCGTGGAACAGGGCGATACCGACAGCGAATGGCCAGCCCCCTACAAGGGCGGACGCGATCTGTTGTTCCGCCTGCGCCAGCGTCAGCAGGAAACCATCCGCGCATGACACTGGCAGGGAACAGGGTACTGATTACCGGGGGCGGCACAGGGGTCGGTGCCGAACTGGCCCGGCAATTCGCCGCTGCCGGGGCCGAGGTGGTGGTCTGTGGCCGCCGCCCCGTGCCGCTTGCGGCCATCGCCGCCGAGGTTGGCGGGCGGTATGTGACCGCCGATGTCACGCAAGAATCCGATCTTGCCCGCGTCTTTGACCTGGCGGGCCCGTGCAGTATCGTCATCGCCAATGCCGGGGCAGCCAATAGCGCACCGCTGGCCAAGGTGACGCTTGCGGAATGGAACCAGATGATGACGGTAAATCTGACCGGGGTCTTTCTGACCTTTCGCGCCGGGCTGGCCCAGATGAGCGGCTGGGGGCGGCTGATTGCTGTTGCCTCGACCGCCGGGCTGAAGGGCTATGCCTATGCTGCGCCCTATGCGGCGGCGAAACATGGCACCGTGGGGCTGGTCCGCTCTCTGGCGCTGGAACTGGCGCGGCGCCCGATCACGGTGAATGCGCTCTGCCCCGGCTTTCTCGATACCGAGATGACGGATCGTTCGGTGGCGAATATCGTGGCCAAGACCGGAAAAACGCCGGATGAGGCGCGTGCCGCGCTGGCGGCCTCGAACCCGCAGCGCCGGCTGATCCGTCCCGCCGAGGTTGCCGCCGCCGCGCTGTGGCTCTGCGCCCCGGGGTCCGAGGGGATCAACGGGCAGGCCATTGCGATTGCCGGAGGTGAAATATGAGCGACCCCCTGTCGAAACGCCGGCTGAAAATGTGGGTCCGCCTGTTGGGGCAGGCCCGCGCCGCCGAGGGGCAGTTGCGCGAATTCCTGCGGGTGAACCATGAAACCACGCTGCCGCGCTTTGACGTGATGGCGGCGCTCTGGCGCCGGCGCGATGGTGTCAGCATGAGCGAGTTGTCGCGGATGCTTTTGGTGTCGAACGGCAATGCGACCACGGTGGTGGACCGGCTGGAACAGGACGGGCTGGTGCGGCGCACGCCTTCGGAAACCGACCGGCGCACGATCTTTGTCTCGCTGACGCCCGAGGGGCTGGCGACCTTTGAACGCTATGCCAGTGGTCATGAGGAAGAGGTGAACCGCATCTTCAGCCATTTGACCGAGCAGGATCTTGACCTGCTGACCGATATTCTCAAGCGGATGGGGGGGCCGAAATGACCCAGATGGCCGGGCTGAAACCGCAGCATTTCCTGTGGGAGATGCAGGGCCGGGTGGCGGTGATCCGCCTGAACCGGCCCGAGCGCAAGAACCCCCTGACCTTCGACAGCTATGCCGAATTGCGCGATACCTTTCGGGCGCTGGTCTATGCCAGCGATGTCGATGTGGTGGTCTTTGCCTCGAACGGCGGCAATTTCTGCTCGGGCGGCGATGTGCATGACATCATCGGCCCGCTGGTCGGCATGGATATGAAGGATCTACTCGCCTTTACCCGCATGACCGGCGATCTGGTCAAGGCGATGATCGGCTGCGGCAAGCCCATCATCTCGGCAGTGGACGGGATTTGTGTCGGGGCAGGGGCGATCATCGCCATGGCGAGCGATCTGCGACTGGCCACGCCCGAGGCGAAATGCGCCTTTCTCTTTACCCGCGTCGGACTGGCGGGCTGTGACATGGGGGCCTGCGCCATGCTGCCCCGGATCATCGGGCAGGGCCGCGCGGCGGAACTGCTTTACACGGGCCGGGCGATGGATGCGGCCGAGGGGCAGGCCTGGGGTTTCTGGAACGCCGTTCACGACGCCGGCGCATTGGAGGCCGAGGCCTTGCGGCTGGCCGGGCGCATCGCCTCGGGGCCGGTCTTTGCCCATGGGATCACGAAGACGCAGCTGAACCAAGAGTGGAACATGGGTCTGGAGCAAGCCATCGAGGCCGAGGCGCAGGCGCAGGCGATCTGCATGCAGACCCGTGATTTCGAGCGGGCCTATCACGCCTTTGTCGCCAAGGAAAAGCCGGTGTTTCAGGGCGATTGAGCGAAGGCCGGGGGCCAGCCCCCGGACCCCCGGGATATTTAGGGACAGAAAATGGCAGATCAGAGCTTTCTTTCATGGCCGTTTTTCGAGGATCGTCACCGCGCCCTTGCAACCGAGGTCGAGGCCTGGGCCGGCGCGCATCTGCCGGTGCCCCATGAGGATGTCGATGGCGCCTGCAAGGGGCTGGTTGCCGCGATGGGGCAGGCGGGGTTCTTGCGGCACAGCGGGGCGGCGGCGGGTGAAGGACTGGATGTCCGCAGCCTGTGTCTGATCCGCGAGACTTTGGCCCGCCATGACGGGCTGGCCGACTTCGCCTTTGCCATGCAGGGCTTGGGTATGGGGGCGGTCAGTCTGTTCGGCACGCCTGAACAGCAGGTGTGGTTGGCCAGAACGCGGGCGGGCAAGGCGATTTCCGCCTTTGCCCTGACCGAGCCGGGGGCGGGTTCGGATGTGGCCCATACCGCGACCACCGCCGAGGTGGTGCCGGGCGGCTATCGGCTGAACGGGGAAAAGACCTATATCTCGAACGGCGGGATTGCCGATGTCTAAGTGGAATTTGCCCGGACGGGGGAGGAGCCGGGGGCACGGGGGCTGTCAGCCTTTCTGATGCCCGCCGGAGTGGCGGGGCTGGAAGGGGTG
>CALLZQ010000638.1 GCA_937858255.1 uncultured Tabrizicola sp. | reverse complement strand
GCATAACGGGCGGCTCGACCGCCGCCGCGCCGTGGGCAAGCTGGTGAACCTGTCGGATTTGCTGGTGCATCAGCCGCTCGCGGGCAAGGCCGGGATCGGCCATACCCGCTGGGCCACCCATGGCGGGCCGACCGTCGTCAACGCCCACCCCCATCGTGCCGGCCCGGTCGCCGTGGTCCATAACGGCATCATCGAGAATTTCCGCGAATTGCGTGAGGAACTTGCGCGTGCCGGCTACACGCAGGAAAGCCAGACCGATACCGAGACCATCGCCCTGCTGATGCGGCAGACGATGGAGGGGGGCGCCAACCCCGTCGAGGCGGCGCGCGTCACGCTGAAACGCCTGCATGGCGCCTTTGCGCTGTGCTTCCTGTTTGACGGCGAAGAGGATCTGATGATCTGCGCCCGCAAGGGCAGCCCCCTCGCCATTGGTCACGGCGAGGGCGAGATGTTCGTCGGATCAGATGCCATTGCGCTGGCCCCGATGACCGACCGGATTACCTATCTGGAAGAGGGCGACTGGGCCGTTGTCACCCGCAAGGGCGCCGAGATTTTCGACGCCGCCGACCGCCGCGCCAACCGGGCCGAGACGCGGATCCAGATCGACGCCACCCGCGTTGAAAAGGCCGGCTACAAGCATTTCATGGCCAAGGAAATCGCCGAGCAACCGGCGGTGATTGCCGATGCGTTGAAACATTACGCCCCCTCGGGCCGGCTGAACCTGCCCGAGGCGCTGGATTTCCGCGCCATTGACCGGGTGGTGATGGTCGCCTGCGGCACCGCCTCTTACGCCTGCCATGTGGCGAAATACTGGTTCGAGCAGGTTGCCGGCCTGCCCGCCGAAATCGACATCGCCAGTGAGTTCCGCTACCGCGACCCGGTGCTGTCGCCGGCCTCGATGGCCATTTTCGTCAGCCAGTCGGGCGAAACCGCCGACACCCTCGCCGCGCTGCGCCATGTGACCGAAAAAGTGGCCAAGGTGGTTTCGGTCGTCAACGTTCCCACCTCTTCCATCGCGCGGGAATCCGACCTGTCGCTGCCGATCCATGCCGGAGTTGAGGTGGGTGTCGCCTCGACCAAGGCCTTTACCTGCCAGTTGACCGTTCTGGCGCTGATGGCGCTCAAGGCCGCGCGCGACCGGGGCCGGCTGACCGAAGCCGAGGTTGCGGATCATCTGGAGGCGCTGACCTCGCTGCCGGGGCTGATGAACCATGCGCTGCAACTGTCGGACCAGATCCGCGAGATTGCCGAGGATCTGTCCGAAGCGCAGGATGTGCTGTTCCTTGGCCGCGGCCCGATGTTCCCGCTGGCCCTCGAAGGGGCGCTGAAGCTCAAGGAAATCAGCTATATCCATGCCGAGGGCTATGCCTCGGGCGAGTTGAAGCATGGCCCCATCGCCCTGATCGACAACCGCGTGCCGGTGATCGTTTTGGCCCCCCGCGATGGCCTCTTCGACAAGACCGTGTCGAACATGCAAGAGGTGATGGCCCGCAATGGCAAGGTTCTCTTGATGTCCGACGCCGCCGGTCTGGCCGAGGCGGGACAGGGCTGCTGGCGGACGCTGCCGCTGCCGATGGTGCCGCCGCTCTTTGCGCCGATCCTCTATTCGGTGCCGGCGCAGCTTTTGGCCTATCACACCGCCATCGCCAAGGGCACCGATGTCGATCAGCCGCGCAATCTGGCGAAATCGGTGACGGTCGAATGAGGGCGGTCAGACCGACCACCAATTCCATGGTGAGGCTGACCGATCCCTGCACTGAAAGGCTTTGCGTGCAGACATGTTCGATCTAGGCTGACCGCGTAGCAAGCGCGGTTGGCCCATCATGGCTTGGATTGTCACCAAATATCTGGCCTCGGCGATGGTCGTCGTTCTGGTTTCTGAAGCTGCCAAGCGCAGCGACAAACTCGGAGGGCTGATCGCAGCCTTGCCGCTCGTCAGTTTTCTGGCCTTGATCTGGCTGCATGTTGAAGGGCAACCGCAACAGCGGATTGCGAACCATGCGTGGTATACGTTCTGGTACGTCCTGCCGACGCTGCCCATGTTCCTTGCCTTTCCCTTTCTGCTCGGACGCCTCGGATTCTGGTGGACCCTGCTCGTTTGCGCCGCGATCACCGTGCTGTGCTTTGCGGGTTTCTCCTTGGCGCTCAGGCGGTTCGGCATCGATCTGCTGTAAACCGCGCAGGGGCAGATCTGGCCGTGGTTGATCTTTCGACGACTTGCGCCGACAACGGTGGCGTTCTGGGCGAGAGGAAAAAGATGTCGGATCTGCATAGGGCCATGGCGATGCTGGAGGCAGCAGGGGATGCGGCGCGGGCGGCCGAGATGGCCGCCTATCACAAGGCGTCGCGCGTCTATCTGGGCGTGCCCGTGCCGGTGATCACCGATCTGGCGAGCCAGTGGCGGGCCGAGATGGATGTGGCGGGCCGCGTGGCGCTGTCACAGGCCCTGTGGCAAAGCGATGTGCATGAGGCGCGGATTGCCGCCGCAAAGCTGCTGGTACAGGCCCGGATCCGTCCCGATCAGGCGGTCTGGGATCTGTTCCTGAGCTGGGTGCCGGATTTCGACGGCTGGGCCATCGCCGATCATGCCTGCGAAGTCGGGCGACGGCGGCTGGAGGCCGAACCCGCGCGCATCGCGGACATTGAGCCGCTGACCACCTCTCCGCATATGTGGTCGCGCCGGGCGGCGCTGGTCGTCACCCTGCCCTTTGCCCGCAAGAACAACCCCAAACCTGCCGATCTGGCGATCCGCGAGCGGGTGCTGGGCTGGGCCGCCGATTACGCCGGTGACAAGGACTGGTTCATCCAGAAGGCCGTCGCCTGGTGGCTGCGCGAT
>CALLZQ010000637.1 GCA_937858255.1 uncultured Tabrizicola sp. | reverse complement strand
GATCCTCAAGCTGATTGACCGGATGACCTCGATCAGCCGGCATCTGCGCAGCTTTGCCCGTAAACCGGGGCAGAAACTGGCGTCCGTCGCGTTGCCCGAGGTGATTGAGGCCGCACTGGAAATCGCGATGCTGCGGATCACGGCGGCGCAGGCGCAGATCACGGTCGAACTGGCGCCGGATCTGCCACAGGCGATTGCCGGGCCGGTGCGGCTGCAACAGGTGTTGGTGAATATCCTGACCAATGCCGCCGATGCGGTCGAGGGACAGCCGCAACGCCAGATTACCTTGCAGGCAACGGCCGAGGCCGGGGCGCCGGTGATCCGCATCCGCGACAGCGGCCCGGGCGTGCCCGAGGCGCTGGTGGCGCGTATCTTCGACCCCTTCTTCTCGACCAAGGGCGTGGGCAAGGGGCTGGGACTGGGGCTTTCCATTTCCTACAATATCATCAAAGACTTCGGCGGCGATCTTTCTGTTGTTACCGTGCCCGGTCACGGGGCGGAATTCGTGATCCGGCTGGCTGCTGCCGGGCAAGCCGAACCTTTTGCCGAGGCCGCCGAATGACTGCAATGCGCATCCTGCTGGTCGATGACGAACCCGATATGCGCGCCTCGACCGCGCAGGCGCTGGATCTGGCGGGGTTCAGCGTGCAGGAATTCGCGGCGCCCGAACGGGTGATGGATCTGGTCTCTTTCGGCTTCCCCGGTGTGGTGATGACCGACATCCGCATGCCGGGGATGGATGGTCTGTCGCTGATGAACCGGATCCATGACCTTGACCGTGACATTCCGGTGATCCTGATTACCGGACATGGCGATGTGCAACTGGCGGTGCGGGCCATGCGCGAGGGCGCCTATGATTTCGTCGAAAAACCGTTTTCCGCCGGGCAACTGGCCGAGATCGTGGCCCGCGCGGCCGATTACCGCCGGCTGGTGCTGGAAAACCGGGTGCTGAAGGCGGCGGCGGGGCAGGCCGACGATCTGGAACAGCGTCTGATCGGGCGGTCTACGGCGATGATCGACCTGCGCCGCCGGATCCGCACCATTGGCCCCTCCGAGGCCGATGTGCTGATCGTGGGGGAAACAGGTTCCGGCAAAGAGGTGGTGGCCCGCGCCCTGCACGATACCTCGCCCCGGGCGCGCAAACCCTTTGTCACCATCGATTGCGCCGCGATTCCGGCGGCGCTGATCGAATCTGAGTTGTTCGGCCATGAGGCGGGGGCTTTTCCCGGCGCCTTGCGGGCGCGATATGGCAAGTTCGAACATGCGCGCGGCGGCACGATCCTGCTGGATGACATCGCCTCGATGCCGCTTGAGATGCAGGGCAAGCTGGTGCGGGTGATCGAAGCGCGGCGCGTGACCCGGCTGGGCTCGAATGAGGCGGTGGATCTGGACGTGCGCTTTATGGCGACCGCCCGGGTGCCGCTGGAGGCCGAGGTCGAGGCGGGGCGGTTCCGGGCCGATCTGCTCTACCGTCTGAATGTCGTCACGCTTCAGGTGCCGCCGCTGTCGGCGCGTCGCGAGGATATTCC
>CALLZQ010000636.1 GCA_937858255.1 uncultured Tabrizicola sp. | reverse complement strand
GGCTCTTGAAAGATAAAGCTGATGTCGTTGCCGCGCACCCGGCGCAGTTCCGCCTCGGGCGCGCCCACCATCTGCCGGCCCTGATAGAGGACCGAACCCGTGACCTGCGCATTGTCCCCCAGCAGCGAGACGGTCGACAGCGCCGTAACCGACTTGCCCGAGCCGGACTCGCCCACCAGCGCCACGACCTCGCCCTTGGCGACGGCAAAGCTGACGCCGCGCACCGCCTCTGTCACCCGGCCCTCTTGCCGGAAACTGATCCGCAGATCGCTGACCTCTAGCACATTCATCGAAAGGTCTTTCGCGGGTCAAAGGCGTCACGCACGCCCTCAAAGATGAAGATCAGCAGCGACAGCATGGTCGCAAAGGTGAAAAAGGCGGTGAAGCCCAGCCACGGCGCCTGCAGGTTCTGCTTGGCCTGCTGGGTCATCTCGCCAAGGCTGGGCGCCGAGGACGGCAGACCAAAGCCAAGGAAATCCAGCGCCGTCAGCGCGCCAATGGTTCCGGTGACGATAAAGGGCAGCATGGTCAGCGTCGCCACCATGGCATTGGGCAGCACATGGCGGAACATGATGGTGCCATCACCCACCCCCAGCGCCTTGGCCGCGCGGACATATTCAAAGTTGCGCGCCCGCAGGAACTCGGCCCGCACAACGCCAACCAGCGAGGACCAGCCGAACAGCACCATCAGGAACACCAGAAGCCAGAAGTTCATGGTGAACACCGCCGAGACGATGATGATCACATAAAGCTGCGGGCTGGCGCCCCAGATCTCGATCACGCGCTGAAAGATCAGATCGACCAGCCCGCCGAAATAGCCCTGCACGGCGCCTGCGGCGATGCCGATGACCGACGAAATCGCCGTGACGATCAGCGCAAAGCTGACCGAGAGCCGAAAGCCATAGATCACCCGCGCCAGCACATCGCGCGCGGTATCATCGGTGCCCAGCCAATGATCGGCATCGGGTGGCGAGGGCGCGGCCCGACCGATATTGTTGATGGTGTTGTAGCTATAGGGGATCGGCGCCCAGAGGATATAGCCCTGCTCGACCGCCTCACCGTTCACCGTGCCCGCAGTGGTGGCCTCTGCCAGCACTGCCTCAGGATCATCCCAGCAGGCCTCGGCCCCGCCCGCCATGATCAGGCAGCGCACCTCGACATCCTGATACTTCGCCTCGGTCCTGAAATCGCCGCCAAAGGCGGTTTCAGGATAGAACTTCAGGAACGGCACATGCCATTCGCCGCGATATTGCACCAACAGCGGCCGGTCATTGGCCAAGAGCTCGGCCCCCAGCGACAGCCCATACAGCACCGCAAAGACGATCAGCGACCAATAGGCCCGGCGGTTGGATTTGAAATTGCGCCAGCGGCGCTGATTCAGCGGCGAAAGGGCCATCCTCATCCCCTCCGCTCAAAGTCGATGCGCGGATCGACCCAGATATACATCAGGTCCGACACGATGCCGATCAGCAGCCCCATCAGGCCAAAGAAATAGAGCGTGCCAAAGATCACCGGATAGTCCCGCTCGACCGCCGACTGATAGAACAGCATCCCCAGCCCATCGAGCGAGAACACCATCTCGATCAGCAGGCTGCCGCCAAAGAACACGCTGATGAACACAGCCGGAAAACCGGCGATCACGATCAGCATGGCATTGCGGAACACATGGCCATAGAGACCCCGCCGCTCGGACAGGCCCTTGGCGCGGGCGGTCATCACATATTGCTTCTTGATCTCATCGAGAAAGCTGTTCTTGGTCAGCAGCGTCAGCGTCGCAAAGCTGGAGATGGTCGAGGCGACCACCGGCAAGGTGATGTGCCAGAGGTAATCCACCGCCTTGCCCCAAA
>CALLZQ010000635.1 GCA_937858255.1 uncultured Tabrizicola sp. | reverse complement strand
GGTTTCTACGAAGGCGAGGTGGCCGAAGATCTGATCGCCAGCCTTCG
Source organism: uncultured Tabrizicola sp. (assembly GCA_937858255.1). Taxonomy (GTDB): domain Bacteria; phylum Pseudomonadota; class Alphaproteobacteria; order Rhodobacterales; family Rhodobacteraceae; genus Pseudotabrizicola. The sequence continues at coordinate 3,310 of CALLZQ010000635.1, read as the reverse complement.
CGCCCTGGGTGGCAGCCACAGCCTGCAAGATCTTGCCGCGACCGCCTGCTCTTGGGGGGATCCGGTGCAGGGCCCCTATCGCGGTATTGACCTGCTAGAGCATCCGCCGAACGGGCAGGGGGCGACGGCGATCCTGATGCTCAAGATCCTGCGCCATTTCGATCTGGCAGGCATGGATCCTTTCGGCACGGCCCGCGCCCATCTTGAGGCCGAGGCCGCCAAGCTCGCCTATGACGCGCGGAACCGGTTTATCGCCGATCCTGCGGGGATGACGCGGCTTGATCACATGCTGTCGGATGAGACCGCCGCCCGGCTGGCCGCCCTGATCGACCCGCGCCGCGCCATGGCCGCCGCCGCGCCTCTGACCGAGGCGGTCCACAAGGATACCATCTACATCACTGTGGTCGACCGAGACCGTATGGCGGTCTCGCTGATCTATTCGATTTTCTGGGGCTTTGGCTCGGGGTTTGCCTCGTCCAAGTTCGGCATCAATTTCCAGAACCGCGGCGCGGGTTTCACCTTGGCCGAGGGCCATCCGAATGAGGCAGCGGGCGGCAAGCGCCCGATGCACACCATCATTCCCGGCATGGTGATGCAAGAGGGGCGCGTGACCATGCCCTTTGGCGTGATGGGCGGGGCTTATCAGCCCTGCGGCCATGCCCGTCTGATCACCAATATTGTTGACTATGGCATGGAGCTGCAGCAGGCCATTGACGCGCCGCGCTGCTTTTCCGGCCCCGAGGGGATGCAGGTCGAGCGCGGCTATTCCGAGGCCGTCCGGGCCGAGCTTGCCGCCATGGGGCATGCGGTCTCGGTGCCGCGTATCCCGCTCGGCGGGGCGCAGGCTATTGTCATCGGGTCGGACGGTGTGCTTCAAGGCGGCTCGGACCCGCGCAAGGACGGGATCGCGCTAGGATACTGAGATGACACCCGATTATGACACGATGCGCAGTGCCATTCTGGCGCTGACCGAGGGCGAGACCGATGCCGTGGCGCTGATGGCGACCCTCGCCTGTGAGGTCCACCATCATCACCCCCTCTCTGACTGGACAGGGTTTTACCGTGTGGTGGCGCCCGAACTGCTCAAGATCGGCCCCTATCAGGGCGGCCATGGCTGTCTCGTCATCCCGTTTTCGCGCGGGGTCTGCGGCGCTTGTGCCCGCACGGGGCAGATCCAGAACGTGCCCGATGTCGATGCCTTTCCTGGACATATCGCTTGCGCCTCGTCCACGCGCTCGGAACTGGTGTTGCCGGTCTGGAACGGACAAGGGCGCCTTCTTGGCGTTCTCGATCTCGACAGTGACACACCCGCCGCCTTTACACCGCAGGATGAGATTTTCTTTACCGACCTGCTTGCCCGGGTCTTCCGCGACGCCGCCTGATCCGGGTCGCGGCAGCGCCGCCGAGCGGGGGCTCGATGCCCCCCGAGGCGGCCCCCCCCAGAACCGCCGTGACGGCACAAAGGCATAACCCGCCGGCGACAAGATCACCGCTTCACGCAGCCCGTGCCCTGCCTTGTCGCGCGGGGCCTGCAGCACCATGCCGCCTGCCGCCTCGGCCCGCGCCGCCGCCTGATCGGGGTCGGCCTCATGCAGCCGGATCTCGATCCCCGCCCCCCGCGCCCCCGCCTCGGGCAGCAGCGCCACCAGCGGATGACTGGCAAAGGCCGCATCGGAATGGAGCTGGAACGGCTGACCGGCATGGACCACGATCGCAAAGTCGCGTGACTCTCGGTGGACCTCCATGCCAAAAACGGCCCGTAAAAAGGCCGCTTCCGCCGCCAGATCGCGACACAGAAGGTTCACACTGATCCCCCGCAGGGAGTGCCCGAAATCGCGGGCTGGCACGGTCTGATAATCCATCGGTTTTCCTTTGCTTTCCTCTACAGGCTGGCAAAGGCCGCGGTCTGCGTCAAACGACATCCCTTGATCTTGCCCATCACCCAAACGATTGTGCCGGCAGGCAGCAGGAGGCGAAGATGGCCGAGATTACCCTTCTTGATGGCGGTATGGGGCAGGAACTGGTGGCCCGCTCGGGGGACGATCCGACGCCGCTCTGGGCGACGCGGGTGATGATCGACCATCCGGGCATGGTGGGCGCGATTCATGAGGATTACTTCGCCGCTGGTGCCACCGTCGCCACCACCAACACCTATGCCATCCACCACGACCGGCTAGAGCGGTTTGGCCTCGACACCCTCTTTCACGCCCTGCATCTGCGCGCCCTGGCTGAGGCGCATGAGGCCCGAGCCACCCATGGCGGCGGGCGGATTGCGGGCTCGATGGGGCCGCTGATTGCCACCTACCGGCCCGAGGTGACGCTGCCCGTGGCCACCGCCGCGCCCCGCTATGCCGAGATTGCCCGCATCCTTGGGCCCCATGTCGATCTGATCCTGTGTGAGACGCTGGCCTCGGTCGAGATGTGCGAAGGTGCGATCAAGGGCGCGGCCGAGGCGGGGCGGCCCATCTGGCTCTCGGTGACGGTGGATGATCACGCGGGCGGCAAGCTGCGCTCGGGTGAGCCGGTGACAGAACTGGCGCGGCTGGTGCGCGACTATCCGGTAGCGGCGGTGCTGGCCAATTGCTCGGTCCCCGAGGCGATGGCCGATGCCCTTGCGGGTCTGGCGACGCTGGGCCTGCCCTTTGGTGCCTATGCCAATGGGTTCACCCATATCTCGGGAAATTTCCTGAAAGATGCGCCGACGGTCAAGGAACTGACCCATCGCCATGACCTGACCCCCGAGAAATACGCCGATTTCGCCCTGTCATGGGTCGAGATGGGCGCCACCATCGTTGGCGGTTGTTGTGAGGTTGGCCCCGCCCATATCCGCCATCTGGCCGACCGGCTGCGGGCCGCGGGGCATACCATCGCATGAAGCCGCGCCGCCCGCAGGGCAGTCCGCCCAGCCAGATCCCCGATTTCGACTATGATCCCCCCTCCGGCCCGCCGGTGATCCTCTATGAGGACCGGCATATTCTGGTGGTTGACAAGCCGGCCGGTCTGCTGAGCGTGCCGGGCAAGCTGGAGGGCCGGCAGGATTGCCTGATCACCCGCCTTCAGGCCGAACGTTGGGATGCGCTGCTGGTGCACCGGCTGGATTGCGACACCTCGGGCGTGATGATCTTTGCCCGGACCAAGGGGGCGCAGGGCTATCTGGGGCAAGAGTTTGAACAGCGCCGCGCCAAAAAGACCTATGTGGCGCGGGTGGAGGGGGTGATTGCCGGAGAGGGCGGGCATATCGACCTGCCACTGGGGCCCGACTGGCCGAACCGCCCCCGGCAAAAGGTCGATCACGAACAGGGCCGCCCCG
>CALLZQ010000634.1 GCA_937858255.1 uncultured Tabrizicola sp. | reverse complement strand
TTGAGATCGTGCGGCGACAGGCCGGTCGTGTCGATCAGCACATCGGCCCGCACCCGGATCGGCGTCAGGATGTCGATCTCTTGCGTGATCCCCGACATGGGCGCATCCGAGGGCGCAAGCGGATGGCGCCGCCGCGTCTCGCTGAAGCGGCGGATCAGCTCGTCCAGCGAGGCGTCCAGATAAAGCACCTCAAGCCACAGATCGGGGTTGCGCGTCAGCCTGTCGATCATCTCGATCAGCGCGGTGGCCGAGAAATCGCGGTTGCGCACGTCAATGCCAAGCGCCACGGGGCGGTCGATCGGCCCGTCCAGAAGGCGCGGCACCATGCTCAGCGGCAGGTTGTCGATCGTCTCGTAGCCCAGATCCTCCAGCGCCGAAATCGCGGTCGAGCGGCCGGCACCGGACGGGCCGGTGACCAGCACCACCCGCAATCCGGTTCTTGCATCGATCCCGCGGTCATTCCCGTTCATGCGACCCTCCTGCCCTTTAGATATTGCAGAATTGCCGCAGGGGAACAGCCCTGCGCGGAAAATACCAGCGGCAGCGATATGCCCAGGATCTCGGTCACCCGGTGCGGCGGCAGGCGGTCGGGTTCGGGGCGGTCCAGATCGACCACCAGAACCCACCGCGCGGGGTCCAGGGGGGGCGCCCCCAGAAAGCCGATGCCCCGCGCCCCGATCCGGCCCCGGATCGCGGCCGGCGCGCTTGCCCACAGCGCCCCGTCCCGCCGCGCCACACCCACCCGGTCATCCGAGACCAGTTGCGCGCCCAGTGCCATCAGCTCAAGCCCAAGCGCGGATTTGCCCGCGCCCGAGCGGCCCAGGATCAGAACCCCGCGCGCCGCGTCAAGCGCGACCGCAGTCGCATGAAGATTGACCGCTGCCTCCGGTGCGGCACTCAAACCGGCAGGCCGACCACGAAGCGCGCGCCAAGCGGCTCCGAGGTGATGTCGGCATTGGTCGGGCGCACGTTCTCGGCCCAGATCACGCCGCCATGCGCCTCGACGATCTGCTTCGAGATCGCAAGCCCCAGCCCGGAATGATCGCCGAACTGGCCCTCGGGGCGCTGCGAGTAGAAGCGCCGGAACACCTTGGCCAGGGCCTCGTCGGGAATGCCGGGGCCGGTATCCTCGACCACGACAAGCACGCGGTTTTCACGCTGCCGGGCCCAGACGCGCACCGCATCACCCTCTTCGCAGAACGAGATCGCGTTGGTGATGAGGTTCACGAAGACCTGCGCCAGGCGCGCCTCGAGGCCCATGATCCGGATCGGGTGGTCGGGCAGGTCCGTGATGAACTCGACACCCTTCTGGTTGGCCTGCTTGCCAAGATATTCCGAGAGGTTGCCGATCATCTTCATGAGATCGAAGGCTTCCTCTTCCTCTTTCACCAGCTCGGAATCCAGCCGCGACGCGTTCGAGATGTCGCTAACCAGCCGGTCCAGCCGGCGCACGTCATGGTCGATCACATCGAGAAGCTTGCCGCGCTGATCGTCGCGCTTGACCATGTGCAGCGAGGCCACCGCCGAACGCAGCGAGGCTAGCGGGTTCTTGATCTCATGCGCGACATCGGCAGCGAACTGTTCATTGGCGTCGATCCGGTCGTAAAGCGCCGCCACCATGCCCCGCATCGCACCCGACAGCCGCCCGATCTCGTCCGGCCGTGCGGTCAGGTCGGGGATGCGCACACGCGACGGGCTCATCTTGCGGGCGTTC
>CALLZQ010000633.1 GCA_937858255.1 uncultured Tabrizicola sp. | reverse complement strand
CCTTGCGGTTTTCGGCCAGAACCTCCTGCGGGCCGGTCAAGGCCTCCAGCGCCGCATATTGGCTGACCGAGCAGGGGTTCGAGGTCGATTGCGACTGGATCGTGCCCATCGCCTTGATCAGCGCCACCGGGCCGCCGGCATAGCCGATACGCCAGCCGGTCATCGCATAGGATTTGGACACACCGTTACAGGTCAGCGTGCGGTCATAAAGCGCGGGTTCCACCTGCGCCGGGGTGCAGAATTTGAAATCGCCGAAGACCAGATGTTCATACATGTCATCCGACATGATCCAGACCTGCGGATGGCGCATCAGCACATCGCAGAGGCCACGCAGTTCATCCCAGGTGTAGCCTGCACCCGTCGGGTTCGACGGGCTGTTAAAGATGAACCATTTGGTCTTGGGCGTGATCGCGGCCTCAAGCTGCTCGGGTGTCAGTTTGAAATTGGTCTCGATCCCGGCCACCACCGGCACCGGCGTGCCGCCCGCCAGCAGCACCATGTCGGGATAGCTGACCCAATAGGGGGCCGGGATGATCACCTCATCCCCCGGATTGCAGGTCGCCATCAGCGCGTTGTAGAGGATCTGCTTGCCACCCGTCCCGACAGTGATCTGGTTCGGCGTATAGGTCAGGCCGTTTTCCCGCAGAAACTTGCCGCAGATCGCGGCCTTGAGTTCGGGGATGCCATCGACGGCGGTATATTTGGTCTTGCCGCTGGCAATCGCCCGCACGGCCGCGTCCTTGATGTTCTGCGGCGTGTCGAAATCCGGCTCGCCCGCGCCAAGGCCGATCACATCCTTGCCCTCGGCCTTCAGTTGCGCGGCTTTGGTGGTGACGGCGATGGTGGGAGAGGGTTTGACCCGGGCCAGCGTGTCGGACAGGAAGGGCATCAGAGGCTCCTGGTTTGTCTTTTCCGGTTCCTGCTCTTATGGTCCGGCCCGGATGCGATCAAGCGATATCGAAGAAAAGGAGGCCCCCATGGCAGAAACAAGCGATTGGTATGCGGCCAATGTGGCAACTTTCGGCGACCGTCTGGCCGGCGCGCGAGAGGCGGCAGGTCTGAGCCAAGAGCAATTGGCCAAGCGTCTGGGCGTCCGGCTGACCTCAATCCAGCCGTGGGAGGACGATGCCTCGGGACCCCGGGCGAACCGGTTGCAGATGATGGCCGGGATGCTGAATGTCTCGATCCGCTGGCTCTTGACCGGTGAGGGCGAGGGGGTCGAGGGCCCCGGCCAGCCCGGCACCCTGACCGACGATGCCCAGACTGCGCTGAAAGACCTCGGGCGGATGCGGGCGCAAATGCTGGCGCTGGCGACCGAGATGGGGCAGATGGAAAAGCGGTTGCGGCATTTGTTGCGGGACGAGGAATGACGGTCGAGACAGCCGAGGCGCGGCTCAAGCGCATGAAGATGCGGTCCTGGCGGCGCGGGACCAAAGAGATGGATCTGGTCCTTGGCCCCTGGGCCGATGCCCATCTGGCGGATCTGTCGCCCGAGCGTCTGGACCTGTATGACCGGCTCTTGACCGAGAACGATCAGGATCTGATGGCCTGGATTCTCGGCACTGCCCCGGCGCCCGGGCATCTGGCGGGTTTTCTGGATGAGATTTCGGCCTACGCGCGTGACCGTTTGCGGCGGGAGTGACATAAGTTCGCCACAAGTTTACCGAATGTTTTCTGTTTGTGCCGATTCTGCCGTCGATCGAATGACGGTGGAGATGATGAATGACCCTGCAAACCCCGCTTTCCTCTCCGGTCCTGGATGGCGCGGAAAAGATGTTTCTGGCGCAATATCTCGACAATATCGCAATGGTCGAGCGGATGCACCGCCTGCTTCTCGATGTCATCAAGGATGAGTTTGAGCGATTGCGCCTGCTGGAGATCAATTCCGTGCAGGCGCTGCTCTTGTTCAACATCGGTGAGAATGAGGTGACGGCGGGTGAATTGAAGACCCGCGGTTACTATCAGGGCTCGAATGTCAGCTATAACCTGAAAAAGCTGGTGGAACTGGGCTATATGCACCATCAGCGATCCGAGCTGGACCGCCGCTCGGTCCGGGTGCGGCTGACCGAAAAAGGCCGCGCCGTGCGGCGGGTGATCAGCGATCTTTTCGCCCGTCATGCCGAGGTGTTGATGAAAAAGGCCATCATCGACGCCGAGGGGATGGAGGATGTGAACCGCGCCCTCAAACGGATGGAGCGGTTCTGGACCGATCAGATCCGCTATATCTATTGACGCCAGAGGCGGGCATGGCTGGCCAGCCGGCCCTGTAGCTTTGACAAGAGCCGGTTCCAGCCGCCGGGATGGGGAATGTCGCCGCTGGCCAACCGGTCCAGCGCCACTTCGGGCGGGCAGGGGCGCCCGCTGACCGGATCGTAATAGCGCGGATAGGCAATCAGCGCGGCATGGATCAGGGCGTTCAGGCTGGGCCGGGGGACGGGGCTGCCATCGGGCCGCCGCAGCCTTCGTGCCGGTATCGGCCCCAGATCGTTGGTCAGCCCCCAGCCGGCGTAAAAGGGCGCGCCAAGGCAGGTGACGGGCTTGCCCCGGATCAGCGCCTCAAATCCCAGCAGGCTGGTCATGGTCCAGACCTCGTCGCAGGCCTCGATCGGGGCGACCGGCGCGGCACGACGGCCGACCACACCGCCCAGCCCGCGGGGGGCCTGGGGGGGGAGGCCCCCGGGGCGCGGGCCCGCCTCGACATCCGGGTGAGGTTTGTAAACCAGCACCGCCTCGGGTCGGGCGGCGCGTGCGGCACGGATCAGGTCCAGATTGCGCCGGATCTCGCCGCCGCCGCGCTGGATCGAGGCGTCATCCTCGACCTGCCCGGGCACCAGCACGCGATGCCCGCCGGGCAGCGGGGGGAGCGCACCCGTCAAGTTGTATTTGCTCAGTCGCAGGGCAATCAGCCTTGTGCGCAGCGTTTCGGCCCGCACCTCGGCAGCGGCGGGGATTGGCGCAGGGATCAGCCTTTCCAACCGGCTTTCCTGCCCGGGGTCATAGTAGATGCCCAGGTCGTCAGTCACCAGCGACAGCGGCGGCACCAGTTCAGCCCCCAGCCCACGCGAGCGCAGGAAACCATCCTCGACCCGGCGCATCGTGACCCCTTGCGGGGCAGGATCCGGCGCCTTGCCAGCCCAGACCAGCAGCGGCTTTTGCTGTTCTCTGGCCTGCGCGACCGCGCGCGGAACCGGGTCGGCAAAGGCCAGCGGTTTTTCCCGTCCGAAGACCGCCTGCAACCGCCCGCGTTTCCACAGGCGCATGCCGGTTGCCACATGGCCTCTGTGATCCTCGCGATAGGCGCGGACCTCGGCCTCAATCTGGTCGAGTGCCTCTTCAAAACGGCACAGCCGGTCGCGACAGGGATCGTACCAGACCGGCGCGAGGATCATCGCCCCGGCAAAAAGCTGCGCCCGGGTCAGGGTCCGGTTGCGGCGGATCACGGGCTGACGATCCACGCTCAGCCCCCAGCCCGCATAGAACGGCTGACCAAAAACCTGCGGCTTGTGCCCGGCCAGGATCGCCTCGAACCCCAGCTGTGACGAGACGGTGTAGACCGCCACCGCGCCTTCCAGCAGGGCCCAAGGCGACACCGGCGCGTCGAGCAGCGTGATGCCGGGTGCCAGATCCGCCGTGCCGAAATGGCCGCCGCGCAGGCCGAGGGCGGTTTCCGGGTGGGTCTTGATGACGATCCGCGTGCCGGGGTTTTCTGCCCGGGCGGTGGCCAGCATATCGCGGAAACTGGCGGCCGTGGCGCCACCATAGCGAATTGAGGCATCGCCCAAGGTCTGATCCACCACCAAGACATAGCCCGGCGCCGGCAGGGGCAGATCAGGATCATGGATATTGTATTTTGATAAGTCATTTGCCCGCATCCGCACCATTGCGGCCTTTGCGCGGTTCAAAAGGTTCGAATCGTCCAAGGGATCGGTATTCAGGATCTGCTCGATCCGCGAGGGTTGCCCACTGTCGAAATGCACCCCGAGCGGGTCGATCAGCAGCCCGAGCGGCGCGTCGCCCTGCCGGCCGGGGCGGATAGAGCGCAGGAAAGTATCCTCGACCCGTATCAGCGGCGCCATGGTGCGGGCGGCGACCGCCTCTCCGCGTCGGGCGTAGGGGCTGCGGCCCCAGACCACCACGCCATCGCCGGGGGCCGGCCAACCGAAGCGCAATTCGTGGCCCGAAAGTGTCAGAATGCGCCGCAGCCGGCGGTCCCGCAGAAAACCGGCGTTGAAAAAGCAAAGCCGCCGGGGGAGCGCCCCGGCGGCCAAAGGTTTTTCGTCAGGTTGCGGCGCCAAGGCCGGTCAGCCGCCCGACCCGGCCGAGGCGATGGAATCCGCCGCGCCCGCCGTGCCGGTGATCGCCGACAGGGTTTTTTGCCACTGCACATAGGGCGCCTCGGTCACATAGACCGTATCGCCATCACGCACGATGAAATCGCGGGCCTCGAACATACCGGTCGGCTGGGTCAGATCCAGCACATAGACCATGCGCTGATCGCCCTGCAAATCATTGCGCCCCAATACGGCATTGGCGATTTCCGCCGGCTCATTGCGGAACACGAAAACCCCGGTCGGATCGGCGAGGCTGGTGTTCAGCCCGCCCACCACGGCAATCGCCTCAATCGCCGAGAGGGTTTGCGTCTCAAACGGTACCCGGTTTTGTGTGCCCGTGGCGCCAAGGGCGACAAAGGCACGGGTATCCCGCTCGACCACGATCTTGTCGCCGGGGCGCAGCGCGATGTCGAGCGAGGGGTTGGCATAGAGGTCTTGCAGCCAGACGCTGCCGGTGTGCTTGCCCCGGGTGACGCGGATGATGGCAACCTCGGGTTCAATGGCGACACCGCCGGCGCGGGCGATCATCGCCGACAGCGTGCGGGTCGGGCGTTCGATGGCATAGACGCCGTTGGCGCCGACGGCCCCCTGGACCGAAACGGTCGAGCCATCGCCGGCCAGCCGCTGCACCGTTACCTGCGGGTCAGGCGTCTGGGCGTCGAGCTTGCGGGTGATCGCCTGCCGCAGACCGTCGGGCGTCTGGCCGGCCGCCTTGATCCGGCCCGCATAGGGCACGAAAATATAACCCTGCCCATCCACCTGCACCTCGGTCAGGGCCGAAACCCGTTGACCGGTGTTACCCAAAAGCGGGTCGTCGCGGACGTTTTCAAAGATGGTCAGGCCCAGCGTATCGCCGGGGTTGAGCGTGTCAGACCCCACCAGCCCCGCATTGCGGAAGCCCGAGGAAAACCCAAGCGCCGGGATGACCGAGGTTGCCCGTGTCACGCGCGGATTGACGGTCACGATAAAGGCATCGCCCTCTCGCAGCACCGAACCCTTGAAGATCTCGGCCTTGTTCGGCCCGGAACGGGGCAGGCCGCAGGCTGCCGTGCTGACCAACAGCACGGCAAGGGCTGCGGATTTCACCGCCCTTGTCGTCATTACTTTCACTGCTCGGGCTCCTTTAACTGGATTTCCCTCAAGTTTCGTCGCCAACCGTACAGAATGGCGAAACAAAATGCCAGTCTCGGGTCGTTTGTTCAGTTCACAAGGCGCAACTGTTGCCGTGGTGCCGCGTTTCCCGAAGACAGGGCCTGATAGGGATCCTCGGGCGCCAGCATCATATCTACCACCTGTCGTAGCAACTCACGCCGGCCACGCGAGCTGTAGAAACCGCCGGCGATCTGGCTGGTTTCCAGCAGGTAATGGCGGTAATCGCGATAGGCCCGGCTGTCGGGACGCGTGGGGCGGGCAAAGAACTCGGCCAGCGGCTGGGTCGAGACGAATTCCGGTTTCGCATAGACCGCCGCGCCAAAGCATTTCAACGCCATCCCACGCCACAGCACCTGCTGCGCGGCGGT
>CALLZQ010000632.1 GCA_937858255.1 uncultured Tabrizicola sp. | reverse complement strand
ATTCCTGACTTCTGCGGTGCAGAGAATCACGTTAGAGTGGGTTTATTGAGTGTTTTGCCCGTGTTCGTGGTTTTACTCTTCTGCATTGCGACATGCGCAAGAAGGTCTTTTATCATGACCATCCGACTGTGGTTTCTGGCTTCTATTACGCTGATGGCTGTTCCGGCCCTTGCCGGTATCCTTGATCTTTCCCCCGCCGCCTGGGCGGTTCAGGACGGAAACGCGCGCATTGGCGCAGTTTCGGCTGGTCGCTAGGGCTGTAGATAATACCGCGCCCCGGTTGCGGGGCGATTGGTGAACCAAAGTTTCTGAATCCAGTCTAGGCCGGTGGCGCGATTTGCCGCAGGATCGCCAAGGATTGCTCGGCCCGCCCCTGTTCCGCGGCGTCGCGGGCGCGGCGTAATGCTTCTGGCAGACAGAACGGGTCGAAAACCTCGGCCCGACGGTCCCGGCGCGTGATGCCCAGGTTGAATGTCTCGCGGTCCTTGGCGCCAAAGGTGTATTTATAGGGCTCATCGCCATGGCCGAAATCGTACCGGCGGAAACCGCGATCAATGGCCCAGCGGATCGCAGCCGCATGCAGCAACAATCCAATCGCCGGGTCGTCCGAGGCGGGATCCCGCCCCAAAACGCCAAAGCCCAGATGGCCCCGGCCGTGATCGGCGACCCCCCCCACCGCCCCCAGGATCTGATCGCCCCGCCACAGCACCGGCATCACCAGGGCATCCAACCTCAGGCTGTCGGTCATCATCTGCCGGTAATTCGCCTCGAGCGCGGCCAGATTGTCTGGGTCTTTCAGCGGCGCCCATTTGGTCCGCCAGAACCCCATCATCCCGTCGAGATCCCGCTGAAAACTGGTCGCATCGGCAAAGCTCAGGTGCATCTCGCCGCTGTCGAGATATCTGCGCGCAAAGCGGCGCAGTTTTTGCCGCGTATTGCTGCCGGGGCCGGTTTCCAGATAGCGCTCATAGCTGTCGGGCAGGTCGATCCCGGGGCAGAGCAGGTTGTTGGTACTGCCCCCATTGATGCGATAGGGCTGCCAGACCACGCGGAAAGCCTCGGCAGGAAAGGCCGCCGCAAAAAGGGCAGAGCGACGCCCCGTCGGTTCGTAACGTAACGCCAGATCGGCCCAAGGCCGCCCGGCCAGATGGCGGGCAAGGGCGGGGATGGCGCGCGCTTCCGCGTCCGGGTCGCACAGAAAACCGGTGTATTCGCTGAATCCCAGCCGCCCGCCCGGGTCGATCTGGGTCTGCAACACTTGTTCCGACCGGCTCCAATGCAGCCGCAGCTTTAGCGGCAGAAAGCAGAGATAGCGCCCGTTCCGCGCGCCTTCCCGCACCGCAAGCACCTTCCAGCGGCCCGGATGGCGGGCAAAAGCCTCGGCCAGCCAGGGCCAGGACAGAAACAGGCCCGATTCCGGGTCGCGGTCCAGCAGCGCCGTCCAAACCGATTTCAGCCGGGCGAAATCCTCGAAAGCGGAGATTTCCTCGACATGCAGGGGCGGGGCAGCTTCACCGCCCGGGTCGCCATGCGCTGCGGGAGGATGCTGGCTGTCCATTTCCTAGGCCTGACGCCGGCCCGGGGCTGCGGCAAGCTCTGCCTCGGCCTGGGCGATCATCGCGCGGAAATGCGCCTCGGTTGCCTCGAAATTGCGCGTCAGCGCCGCCGTCACCGGCGACCTTTCGGCATAAAAGGCACCAACACCGGCGATATGTGCCAGAAATTCAGGATGCACCCCGGCGTCATCGCGGTCGCGCACCCGGGCCTTGGATTTCCAGCCGTGTTTCTCGGCCTCATTCAGCACCAGCTTGATCCGCTGGATGCAGTGCAGCGCAGTATAGGCCGAGAGGAAGTCGATATAATCCTCCCGGCTGTGTCCGCAGGTGGGATCGAAATGATCGTTCACCAGATCAAGCATGATCTGCGGCGACAAGGGCCAGCTTTCGTCCCCGATCAGCCAGGCCAGATCCTCGGCCCCATGGCGCAGGCCGGAATATTCAAAATCGAACCAGCGCAGTTTTCCCGCCCCGTCCAGCGCCGCATTGCCCGAGCGGCAGTCCCATTTCACGAATTGCCGCCCTGCCGAGGCGATGCGGGCCGCCGCGGCTTTGCGATCATATTTGGCCGAAATGCCGGGGCCAAAGGGTTCCAGCACCGAGGCGGCATTGGCCAGATGGCCAGCCCATTCGCGGCTGTCGCCCAGATGCGGCATGATCTGGTGCAGGTCGGTCTTGCGGGCGGCGGCCTGTATGCGGAAAATTGCGCTGACCGCCTCATCCGCCAGATCGACGCGGCTGCGGGTCTTGGCCTTGGCGATCTCGATGTTCAGGCGGCGCTCGCCGACGTCGGATTGGAACATGATCTCGCCGACAACCCCCAGGCAGCGCGGAACCTCGTCGCAATGCCGCGACAGTTCTGTCAGCACATAGGCCTCAAGATGGGTGCGGCGGAAATTCGGCCGGAGCGTGCCGATGACATCACCGCTGGGCAAATGCAGGCGCAGACTGGCACGCCCCTCGCCGCCGGGGGCCGAAATGCGCAACACCTTTTCGCCCAGCAGCTCTTCGGCCGCGGCGCGCATCCTTTCCTGTCTGTCGTCCGTGCCGTCGCTGCCCATCTGGGGTCCTCCGCGCAGGGTGAGGCCGGCAGTCAAGCCTGAGGATATGGTATTTTTGGGGAATTCGCATGGCGAATCCGAAACGAATCGGTCTGGGCAGCGATTCGATGCTGGATGAGGGACAAGGTGAACATGGTTTCCGTTTGCGGAACAATATTGGTTCCGTACGGGATATTGTTCTGGCCCATCTTTGCCCGCTCCATACTTTCGTCACAAATTGAACAAAATGCTCTGCGGCGCCATCGAATTGCGGCATTGATTCCGGTGGTGGCGCCGAAAGGGCCAGTTCTTGCCGAGTAAATTGTGATGCGGAACCACGCGCGGCCTGCGGGCCTGCGCCGGTGAGGCTGTTGTCCTTTCATCATTTTGGAGATCGAGGGATGGCAAGGGGATTTGGCCGGGCCGGGAAGATAAGCGATCACGGCGGCGACGGTGGCAAAGGCGCCTGTGGATCGAACACCTATTACAATGGCGGTGTGGAGGGCGCGTCTTTCAAGGCGTGGTATGACGCCCATGGCGCCGCGCTGAACAAGGTCTTTGGCGGTCTGGGAAAGCCCGCCGGCAAAGACCACACGCACACGGCCCATGGCGATGACGCAGCAGGCACCAAGGGTTCCGGCGGCACCAAGGGGTCCGGTGGCACCAAAGGCTCCGGTGTGACCAAAGGGTCTGGCGGGACCAAGGGATCCGGTGGGACCAAAGGGTCTGGCGGGACCAAAGGCTCCGGTGGCACCAAGGGGTCCGGTGGCACCAAAGGCTCCGGTGTGACCAAAGGGTCCGGTGGGACCAAGGGATCCGGTGGGACCAAAGGGTCCGGTGGGACCAAGGGGTCCGGCGGGACCAAGGGGTCCGGTGGGACCAAGGGGTCCGGTGGGACCAAGGGATCCGGCGGCACCAAAGGTTCCGGTGGGACCAAGGGGTCTGGCGGCACCAAGGGGTCTGGTGGGACCAAAGGTTCCGGTGGCACCAAAGGATTTGGCGGGACCAAAGGGTCTGGCGGGACCAAGGGGTCCGGCGGGACCAAGGGGTCCGGCGGGACCAAGGGGTCCGGTGGGACCAAGGGGTCCGGCGGGACCAAAGGGTCTGGCGGGACCAAGGGGTCCGGCGGGACCAAAGGGTCTGGCGGGACGAAGGGTTCTGGCGGGACCAAAGGGTCCGGTGGAACCAAGGGGTCTGGTGGGACCAAAGGGTCTGGCGGGACGAAGGGTTCTGGCGGGACCAAAGGGTCTGGCGGGACCAAAGGCTCCGGTGGCACCAAGGGGTCCGGTGGGACCAAGGGGTCCGGTGGGACCAAGGGGTCTGGTGGGACCAAGGGATCCGGCGGCACCAAAGGTTCCGGTGGGACCAAGGGGTCCGGCGGGACCAAGGGTGCCGGCGGCACCGAAGGGTCTGGTGGGACGAAGGGATCCGGCGGCACCAAGGGGTCCGGCGGCACCAAGGGGGCTGGTGGAACCAAGGGTTCCGGTGGCACCAAGGGGTCTGGCGGGGGGGGCGGGCCCGGCGGCGGGCCTTGCCATGCCGTTCCGGCCTTCTCGCTCTTTGACGAGGATCTTATCGGCGCTGCCGATGAACAGGATGACCCCGGCATCATTCTGGATCTGACAGGCGAGGGACCGCTGCGTATCACTGAAAAATACGTTGATCCCGATACAGGGCTGCGCTCGGTCAAGGTCGAGTTCCTCGGCGAAAACGGTGAAGTGGTCGGCGGCAACGACTACAACGGCGTTCGCGATATCATCCTTGGCAAGGGTGATCTGGCGGATGACAGCGACGGTCCCGATTGCGACGACGATCTGAATGATCTGCTCGGGCTGATGACCGAAGATCCGGAAGATCAGCCTTGCGATGACGAGGATGACGAGGACGAGATGGACGGCGCCTTGATCTGATCGTCGCGGCAGTCACGTCAGGGGGCCGGGCAGTCATGTCCGGCCCCCCAGCTTTTGCAAGGGGCAGAGGTGAATGGGGGTGACACCTGACGAGCTGCGCACCCCGGCAAAACCCGAAGCCCGGCAGCATTGCCGGCGAGGGCGCAGCGTCGCCGCACCGCGATGGGTTGCGGCCCCTTGGCCTTTGATCACGCCCGGTTTAGGACTCGACACGGATGCGCGGCCCGAAGATGGGCCGCGTGACGCTTTTGCATGATGATGCGTCGTTTTCGTTTGCCTGTCCGCAAGGTTGACGCTACGACCGCGACCAGAGGTTGAAAGGACCCGTCCTGCGATGAAAATGACTGATACTTTCATCAAGCCGATGCACCCCGAGGGGTTTAAATTCGTCGGCATTTTCGCGGCGATCACGCTGGTTCTGTTCCTGATCTGGGATCCGCTGGGCTGGATCGGCGTGGGCCTGACGGTCTGGTGCTACTACTTTTTCCGCGACCCCAAGCGGGCGGTGCCGCAGGGCGCCGGGCTGATTGTTTCGCCCGCCGATGGGGTGATCTCACTGATCGAAAAGGCGGTGCCGCCCTCTGAGCTGGGCATGGGGCCAGAGGCGCTGACCCGGGTTTCGGTGTTCATGTCGGTCTTTAACTGCCATGTGAACCGCGCGCCCGTGGCCGGGACCATCGGCGCGCTGGCCTATCGTCCGGGCAAGTTCCTGAATGCCTCGCTCGACAAGGCGTCCGAGGATAACGAGCGCAATGCCCTGCGCATCGACCTGCCCGATGGTCGCCAGATCGCCGTGGTGCAGATCGCCGGACTGGTGGCGCGGCGGATCATGTGGTGGGTCTCGGTCGGGCAAAGCGTGCGGACGGGTGAGCGGTTCGGCCTGATCCGCTTTGGCTCGCGCCTTGATGTCTATCTGCCCGAAGGCGTGGCGCCGCAGGTGGCCTTGGGGCAGACCATGGTGGCGGGCGAGACGGTCATCGCCGTTCTGGGGCGCGATCTGCCCGAGGCGCGGGGGCAACTGGAATGATCGACCCCGATCAGCCCGCGCCGCAGGCGCCGCGCCGGCGGCGGATGCATATCCTGCAACTCTTGCCGAATCTCATCTCGATCCTTGCGCTGTGTTCGGGGCTGACGGCGATCCGCATGGCGGTGGACGGGCAATTCGGCCTTGCCGTCGGGCTGATCGGTCTGGCCGCCGCGCTGGACGGGATCGACGGGCGGCTGGCGCGGATGCTGAAATCGGAAAGCGCCATTGGCGCCGAACTCGACAGCCTGTGCGATCTGGTCAATTTCGGTGTGACCCCGGCCTTGGTGCTTTATTACTGGGGGATGCGGGCCGATACCTCGCTGGGCTGGATTGCCGTGCTGATCTATGTGGTCTGCTGCATGTTGCGGCTGGCGCGGTTCAACGTCGGGCAAAAGCTGGCCGAGGGCGAGGAAAAGCCCAAGGGCTTTGTCGGTGTGCCCTCGCCCGCCGGGGCGATGCTGGCACTGGCGCCGATCTATCTGACCTATGCCTTTGGCTCGGCGATGAAGCCGCCGGCCTTTGCCGTGGCGTTCTGGATGGTGTTCGTGGGCGCGCTGATGATCTCGCGCATGCCGACGCCCAGCTTCAAGGGGGTGCGGATTTACGCCGAGAATGCCCGCTTTATCCTTGTCGGATCGGTCGCGCTGGTGGCGGCGCTGCTCACTTACCCGTGGGTCACACTCCTGTTGCTCGACATCGTCTATCTGATTGCCATCCTGTTTTTGTGGCGCAAGAGCGCCCGTTCCCTGCGGAGTGTTGTGTGAATGGATATCCAGGCGGTTCGCAAGAGCTATGCCCGTTGGGCGCCGATCTATGACAAGACCTTTGGCGCCCTGACCCGGCAGGGCAGGCGCCGGGCGGCAGATGCGCTGAACGGTCTGGGCGGTCGGGTGCTGGAGGTAGGCGTTGGCACCGGCCTGTCGCTGCCCAGCTATCGCGGCGATGTCTCGGTGACGGGGATTGACGCCTCGGATGAAATGCTGGCCAAGGCGCGTGAAAAAGTCACCGAACTGGGCTTGGGCAATGTCGAGGCGCTGCGCCTGATGGATGCCCGCGCCATGGAATTCCCCGATGCGAGTTTCGATCACGTCAGCGCCATGCATATCATGTCAGTGGTGCCCGAGCCGGAGCGGGTGATGGCCGAGATTGCCCGGGTCTTGCGGCCCGGCGGCACCGTGGTGATCGTCAACCACTTCGCCCGCGATGCCGATGACCGTTCGGCCCTGACGCTGCTGGAGCGGGTGGCCGCGCCCTTTGCCAATCTGCTGGGCTGGCATTCCGATTTCTCGAAGGCGACGGTGATGGGGGTTCCCGGTCTCGACCTGATCGAGGAACAGCATCTGCCGCCTTTCGGCATGATGACGCTCTTGCGTTTTCGCAAGCGGTGATTGCGGGGCGCTGACGGCGCTTGTCATTTGACCTCTGTCAGCCGTCTGGGGCAGGGTAGGGCATGACCCGTCTGATGATCGCCCTTTGCCTGACCCTTGCCGCCTGTGTTTCCACCCCGGGCGAGGATCCGCTGACCCGGCGCCTGATCGGCGCCAAGGTCATCTACGATCTGCCTGAGGGCAGCGAGGGGCCGCCGCGCAGCCAGACCTGGGCCGCTGATGGCACCACCGTCTTTGACAGGGGCGCGGGCCTCTTCGGCGGCCTTGACCATGGGCGGTGGGAGGTGCGGGGCAGCCGCTATTGCTCGGATTTTGCGGACAAGCCGCGCCCCCCGGCAGAGTGGACCTGCTGGCGTGTCGCCCTCTCGGATCAGGGGCGTCGCATCCGTTTCACCGAGATCACGGGCGAGTGGATTCCGCTGTTTCAACGGGAATACGAGGGGGAATTCGCCGAGTAGCCTTTCCCTCGCCCCCCGGATTGACTAGCGTTAGCGCCAACAGAGTCTGGGGAGGAATGCAGATGACACCGATCCGCTGGGGCGTTCTGGGCGCCGCGAAATTCGCACGCGAACATATGGCGCCGGCCATCCATGCCGCCCAAGGGGCAGAGTTGGCGGCGCTTGCCACCTCGGACCCGGCCAAGGCGGCTGGTTTTCAGGCCTTCTGCCCGGCGCTGCGCATCCATGACAGCTATGAGGCGCTGCTCGCCGATCCGGCGATTGATGCCGTCTATATCCCGCTGCCCAACCACCTGCATGTGGAATGGACACTCAAGGCCCTTGCCGCGGGCAAGCATGTGTTGACCGAAAAGCCGATCGCCCTGCGCGCGCCGGAAATCGACCAGATCATCGCCGCCCGCGATGCCAGCGGACTCCTCGCCGCCGAGGCCTATATGATCGTCCACCATCCGCAATGGCAGCGTGCCCACGAATGGCTGATGGCGGGTGAGATTGGCACCCTTCGCCATGTCGATGCCGCCTTTTCCTTTAACAACGCCGCCGAGCCGGGCAATATCCGCAACCGGCCCGAGACAGGGGGCGGCTCGTTGCGCGACATCGGGGTCTATACCTTTGGCTCTGCCCGCTTTGTCACCGGGGCTGAGCCGACCGAGGTTTCCGCCCGTATCCGCAGCGAAAACGGGGTCGAGGTCTTTGCCCAGGTCGCCGCGCGCATGGCGGGACCTGCCGGCGATTTCACCTATCACTCCATGACTTCGATGCGCCTCTATAACCGTCAGGTCGTGACCTTTCAGGGCGACAAGGGGATGATCCGGCTGGAGGGCGGCCCCTTCAACGCCAATGTCAACGATTTGGCCGAGGTTGAACTGCACCGCGCCGGCAATTCAGTTCTTGTTGAACGCTTCCCCACTGCGAACCAGTATAAATTGCAGGTCGAGGCCTTTGGCCGGTCAATCCGCACCGGAGCGCCCTATCCCTGCCCGCTGGAATTCATCCGCGGCACGCAGGTGATGATGGACATGGCCTATGACAATGCCGTGGATCTGGCGTTCTGAAACGAAAGCGCCCCGGGTCTGACCCGGGGCGCTGTTATCGGCAGGGGGAGGGATCAGTCCTCCATCGCCTCAAGCTCGTCGATAAAGCCGGCGATCATCGACAGGCCCTTGTCCCAGAAGGCCGGGTCCGACAGGTCGAGGCCAAAGGGCGCCAGCAGTTCCTTGTGGTGCTTGGACCCGCCCGCCGCCAGCATCTCGAAATACTTGTCCTCGAACCCCTCCAGCCCCGCGGCATAGGCGGCATAAAGCGCGTTCACCAGGCCGTCGCCAAAGGCATAGGCATAGACGTAGAAGGGCGAGTGGACGAAGTGCGGGATATAGGCCCAGAACACCTCATAACCGTCCATGAAGTCAAAGGCATCGCCCAGGATTTCGGCCTGAACGCTCATCCACAGGGCGTTGATGTCGTCGGGGGTCAATTCACCCTCAGC
>CALLZQ010000631.1 GCA_937858255.1 uncultured Tabrizicola sp. | reverse complement strand
TCTGGGGGCAGAGGCCGCAGCTGTGGCTCTGGCGCTGCGGCAGCGGACCCCGGTTTTCCTGCGGGTCAATCGGGCGCGCAGCGATCTGGCCGGCGCGGTTTCGGCCCTTGCCGCCGAAGAGATCGAGGCGCGTCCGCATCCCCTGGCCCACTCGGCGCTGGAGGCGATCCCGGGGCAACGTCGCATCCAGACCTCGCGTGCCTATCTGTCGGGGCTGGTCGAGTTGCAGGATGCCGCCTCGCAGGCGGTGGCCGTGGCGTTGCCGTTACAGGACGGTATGCGGGTGCTGGATTTCTGCGCCGGCGGCGGGGGCAAGAGCCTTGCCATGGCGGCCCGGGCGCGGCTGCGGCTGTTTGCCCATGACGCGGCCCCGCAACGCATGCGCGATCTGCTGCCCCGGGCCAAGCGGGCCGGGGCAGAAATCAGTCTGACCGACAGGCCCGAAGCCCTGCCGGCCTTTGATCTGGTCCTGGCCGATGCGCCCTGTTCCGGCTCGGGAAGCTGGCGGCGCGATCCGCAGGGCAAATGGCTGCTGACACCGGACCGCCTGAACCAGATCACCGGGGTTCAGGACCAGATCCTTGACCGCATCGCCGGGCTGGTCCGCCCCGGCGGTATTCTGGCCTATGCCACATGTTCCTTGTTGCAGGCAGAGAATGAGGCCCGGATCGACAGCTTCATTTCGCGCAGCGCGGGATTCAAGCGCCTTTCCTCTCAGCGGTTTACACCGCTGCAAGGGGGCGATGGTTTCTTTCTTGCCTGCTTGAAGCGAGAGTAAAATCAGTTACAGTCAACCCTGAGATGTTTCGTCCTTAATCGGACCTTAACCTGTTCGCTGTTGTTCTGGGCAAAGACGATTCCGTTCAGGGAAACCGCGCCAATGGGTGCACTGGATCTACACGATCTGCATGCCTTCGCCCGCCGGCTGGCCGGGCGCCACTGGCTCTTGGTTGGTATGGGCGGTCTGGCGCTGATCCTTGCGCTGATTGCCCCCTCGGCCCAGTTGCGGCTGATCGCCAGTGTCGGCGGCATGACCATGGTGTCGCTGTCGCTGATGCTGCGGGGCCTTATCGCCTATCTTGAGCGGCACGAGCGGATGCGCGCCAGCCTGTTGCAACAGATCATGGGCAGCGATGCCTCTCCCTGTTTCCTGACCAATCTTCAGGGGGAAGTGATGTTCCGCAACCCGGCGGCTGAAACCCGCTTTGGCACCGAGGCGCAGACGATGGCCGCCGCCCTGAACGACCATTTCGCCAGCCCGGCGGCGGTGCTGTTCCGCCTGCAATCGCGCGCGGCGCAATCCGGTGCGGCGCGCGAGGATGTCGTGACCCGGCGGGGGCAGACACGGTTGTCGGTCTCATCCCTAGGGGGGGGACAATTTCTCTGGCGGCTTGAGGAATATATCGAGCGCAGCGGCATGGCACGCGGCGCCGACGGCATCAGCCTGCCGATGCTGGTGGCCAATAAATCCGGGGTGATCCTGTTTTGTAATGAAGCGATGCGCCGTCTGGTCGGCGGGCGGCCCAAGACGCTCGACCGGATCTTTACCCGACCTAATCTGCATGGCGGTGAGGTGGTCGAAGTGCCGGGCGTCATCGGCACCGTCAAGGCGATGTTCGCCGAGGTGGATGGGGCCGGAGAACGCCGCGAAATCTATCTTTTCCCGGTCGAGGACCTGGTTGAACCCGGCCCGCTGACGGAAGATTTCGAAAACCTCCCTGTGGCGCTGATGCGGTTTCGCGCCGATGGCGCCCTGGCGGCGGTCAACCGCATGGGGCGCGAACTCTTGTCGCTCGCGCCCGGCGAAGAGCATGATTTCCATGATCTTTATGAGGGGCTGGGGCGCCCTGTTCAGGACTGGCTCAGCGATGTCGTCGAAGAACGTCTGCGTGATGTCTCTGAAGTGCTGAAGCCGCGCCGCGGTCAGGCCGAGGCGTTTCATCAGGTGACGCTGCGCCGCATCGTTGATCACGGCTACCCCGGGGCGCTCGCCGTCGTGCAGGATGCGACGGCGATGAAGCGGATCGAGGCACAGTTGGGGCAGGGCCAAAAGATGCAGGCGATCGGTCAGCTTGCAGGTGGAATTGCGCATGATTTCAATAATTTGCTAACGGCGATCACCGGGCATTGTGACCTCTTGCTCTTGCGTCACAACCGTGAAGATGCCGATTACGCCGATCTGGTGCAGGTCCAGCAGAATGCCAATCGGGCGGCGGCACTGGTCGGGCAATTGCTGGCCTTCTCGCGCAAGCAGACGCTCAAGCCGCAGCGGATTGAGCTTGAAGAGGTGCTGTCCGACCTTGCGCATCTCTTGAACCGGCTGGTCGGGGAAAAGATACGCCTGCGCCTGCTGCATGCGCCGGCGCTTGGCGCCATCCGTGCGGACAAGCGGCAATTGGAACAGGTGATCATGAATCTCGTGGTCAATGCCCGCGATGCGATGCCCGAGGGCGGCGAGATCCGCGTCGAGACAGAGGCGCTGACCCTGCATGAAGCGTTTCGGCGTGACAGGGCCGTGGTGCCGGCGGGCGATTACGCCCTGATCAGGGTCCGTGATACCGGAACCGGGATTCCGCCAGACAGGTTGGACAAGATTTTCGAGCCTTTCTTTACCACCAAGAAACCGGGCGAGGGGACGGGGCTCGGTCTTTCGACGGTCTATGGCATCGTCAAACAATCGGGCGGCTTTGTCTTTGTCGATTCGACTCTGGGTGACGGGACGGTGTTCCACCTCTATTTCCCGGTCAACGATGCCCCCGCCGAGGATGCCGTCCCTGTGGCACAGGCGCCGGCCAAGGTCATCGTCCGGCAGGGCGAGGGCGTGGTGCTGCTGGTTGAGGATGAAGCCCCGGTGCGCGCCTTTGCCAGCCGCGCGCTGCGGATGCGGGGCTATACCGTGCTGGAGGCACGCGATGCCGAAGAGGCGCTGGCCACGCTTGAGGATCCGTCGCTCGACGTTGATCTCTTCGTGACCGATGTGGTGATGCCCGGTCTCGATGGGCCAAGCTGGGTGCGCAAGGCACTGGAGACCCGGCCGAATGCCCGCGTTGTCTTCATGTCCGGCTATTCCGAGGAAAGCCTGTCGGAAGAGCAGGGGCGCATCCCCAATTCGGTCTTTCTGCCCAAGCCGTTTTCGCTCAGCGATCTGGCCGCGACGGTTCACGACCAACTGCACTGAGCGCGACTAGTCGAGCGAGGCGTAGAGATGGAAGTCCTCGGCTGCGGCCTGCGCCAGCCGGTTTTCGGTGGCGGGGCTCAGATCGAGAGAGGCCGAGGGCGAGACATTCAGCCGGGGCAGATGCACCTCGAAATCCAGCCGGTCCTCAAGAAAGCTCAGAAAGGTGCCGATCTCTTCATAGCGAAAGATCCGATCCGCCCGCTTGTCTGCCGAGGGCGCAAGAAACCGCGCCTGAGAACCGACATCTGCAAAGGGGGGGCGGGGGGTGTCGCACCAGGCATTGACGAAATGATCGAAGGTCATGTCAGAAGTGCTTTTGCGCTGATCGGGTATATCGTCACGCTGACGATAGCGATACCAGCTTCCCAGCCAGTCCCGTGGCTCGCGCATCAGGGCGACGACGGTAAAGGGCTTGCCGGCCGATGCCTCGAGATAAGGACCGACAAACCGGTGATAGCGCGCAACATTGGTATGTTTCAGCGCCGGCGGACGTTGCACCGATACGGCCGCCAGTGATTCGAGCGCGGCTTCAATGGCCGTCGAGCCTGTCTTAGGCGTGGCGAGAATGACCAGCCGCTGCTCCCAGAATACCAACATCTTTGTTTTTTTCCGCCCTTTTGACCCGTACCGGCACTGGCAGGGCCGATCTTTGAGAATGGGCATAAACTAACCCTTAACCAAAACGTGAAAAAGCTGATTTTACGAAAATGCAGTTGAAATGTTCTCGATTTGATCCCATAAATCCGAGAACACTTGGGGAACATCCGGCGGCGGGCGGTTCCTGCCCCCGACAGTCACAACAGATTGCCGCCCCGGTGCGGCTGTGGAATAAGGATGACGGACATGGCGGTGGCGAACCTCCTCGACTTGAACGGAAAGCGGGAAATGGACAAGCAGAAGGCGCTGGAAAGCGCACTGGCGCAGATCGAACGGCAGTTCGGCAAGGGCTCGATCATGAAGCTGGGCGCCGACAGCCCGGCGATGGAGATTGAGGCGACCTCGACCGGCTCGCTTGGCCTTGATATCGCTCTGGGGATCGGCGGGCTGCCCAAGGGGCGGATTGTCGAGATCTATGGCCCGGAATCCTCGGGCAAGACCACGTTGACGCTGCATGTCGTCGCCGAGGAACAGAAAAAGGGCGGCGTCTGCGCCTTTGTCGATGCTGAACATGCGCTGGACCCCCAATATGCCAAGAAGCTGGGCGTCAATCTGGACGAACTCTTGATCAGCCAGCCCGACACCGGCGAACAGGCGCTGGAGATTGTCGATACGCTGGTGCGTTCGGGGGCGGTCAGCCTGATCGTGGTCGACTCGGTGGCGGCCCTGACCCCCAAGGCGGAGCTTGAGGGCGATATGGGCGATGCGACCGTCGGCGCCCAGGCCCGCCTGATGAGCCAGGCGATGCGCAAGCTGACCGCCAGCATCGGCCGCAGCAATTGCATGGTGATCTTCATCAACCAGATCCGCATGAAGATCGGTGTGATGTTCGGCAGCCCCGAGACCACCACTGGCGGCAATGCGCTGAAATTCTATGCCTCGGTCCGCCTCGACATTCGCCGCATCGGCTCGATCAAGGAAAAGGACGATGTCGTGGGCAACACCACCCGCGTCAAGGTGGTCAAGAACAAGGTGGCGCCGCCCTTCAAACAGGTCGAATTCGACATCATGTATGGCGAGGGGATCTCGAAGACCGGTGAGCTGATCGATATCGGCGTCAAGGCCGGCGTGGTCGAGAAGTCGGGAAGCTGGTATTCCTATGGCGATGAGCGCATCGGTCAGGGCCGTGAGAATGCCAAGACCTTCCTCAAGCAGAACCCCTCGGTCGCGATGGAGATCGAGGACAAGATCCGCGCCGCCAACGGCCTCGACTTCCACATGTCCGAGGCCGCCAGCGATGACGATGTGATGGATAGCTGACCCCGGCCGCAGGGCCAGAGGGGCAGGGGCCGCGGCATGATCCGCGGCCCTTTTGCATCTGGACGGCTTTGCCTGTGGACAGGCCCGGCGCGCGGGGCTACATCGGGGGCCGAATTGGCCAAATGAACCAGCCGAAGGGCCCCGCTGACATGGCGTCTTTGAACGATATCCGCTCGACCTTCCTCGATTTCTTCGCCCGCAACGGGCACCGCGTGGTGGACAGCTCGCCGCTGGTTCCGCGCAATGACCCGACGCTGATGTTTGCGAATTCGGGCATGGTGCAGTTCAAGAACCTGTTTACCGGGGTCGAGACGCGCGATTACACCCGGGCAACCACCGCGCAAAAGTGCGTGCGTGCAGGGGGCAAGCATAATGACCTCGACAATGTGGGCTATACCGCGCGCCACCACACCTTCTTTGAAATGCTGGGCAATTTCAGCTTTGGCGATTATTTCAAGGACACCGTCATCCCGCTGGCCTGGGAATTGTTGACCAAGGATTTCGGCATCGACAAGAGCCGGCTGCTGGTGACGGTTTATCACACCGATGATGAGGCGGCGGCGATCTGGAAAAAAGTCGCGGGCCTGTCGGATGACCGGATCATCCGCATCCCCACCAATGACAATTTCTGGATGATGGGGCCGACTGGCCCCTGCGGCCCCTGCACCGAGATCTTTTACGATCACGGCGATCATATCTGGGGCGGCCCGCCCGGCAGCGCCAATGAGGACGGCGACCGCTATATCGAGATCTGGAACAACGTCTTCATGCAATTTGAGCAGTTCGAGGACGGCAGCCGCCGCGAACTGGAGGCGAAGTCGATCGACACCGGCATGGGGCTGGAGCGGATCGGCGCGCTCTTGCAGGGCAAGCACGACAATTACGACACCGACCTGATGCGCAGCCTGATCGAGGCGAGCGCCAATGCCACCTCCAACGACCCGGATGGGCCGGGCAAGGTGCATCATCGGGTGATCGCCGACCATCTGCGTTCGACCAGCTTCCTGATTGCCGATGGCGTGATGCCCTCGAATGAAGGGCGCGGCTATGTGCTGCGCCGGATCATGCGCCGCGCGATGCGCCATGCCCATATGCTCGGCGCGCAGGATCCGGTGATGTTCAAGCTGGTGCCGGCGCTGGTGCGCCAGATGGGCGCGGCCTACCCCGAACTTCAGCGCGCGCAGGCGCTGATCGAAGAGACGCTGAAGCTGGAAGAGACCAAGTTCCGCCAGACGCTCGACCGTGGCCTGCGTCTGCTGGATGACGAGTTGAACCGTATCCCGGATGGCAGCGCGCTGCCGGGCGAGGCGGCCTTCAAGCTCTATGATACCTATGGTTTCCCGCTGGACCTGACGCAGGATGCGCTGCGCGAAAAGGGCCGGGCGGTCGATGTCGCGGG
>CALLZQ010000630.1 GCA_937858255.1 uncultured Tabrizicola sp. | reverse complement strand
TGCGGGCGGGTCGGGAAACCCTTGGTCACACAAGCGGTGCGCAGCCCCTGCTCGGCCATGCCCAGCGTGGCGCGCAGGCCCGCACCGCCGGCACCGACCACCACCACGTCATAGTCATGCACTTCATAAGGATAGGCGTTCATCTTCTTGTCCTTTTTCGTGCGGGATCAGAGGGCCATGCGGGCCAAGGCAAACAGCCCGGTCGCCGCCACAATCCAACCCAGCGAGGTGACGCCAATGATGGCGGCCTTTTTCGCGGTTCCGCGCAGGTAATCCTCGATCATGATGGTGGCGCCGCCGATGAAATGGCGCATCCCGACCACCAGGATCAGCGCCGTCAGGATCGCGGCAAAGGGATGACCGAATGTCGCCACCACCTCTTCCTGCGATTTGCCCAAGGCATTGCCGAAGATGTAAAGCCAGACCGGCACCATGAAGGCGAGGCCGACGGCCGAGACACTCATCGCCCAGTGGTGTTCCGTCCCGGTGCCGGATGCGCCTTTGCCTTCGGCGCGCTTGCGATCGGTCAGATAGCGCATGGGACCCTCACTGAACCAGAATGATTGTGATCACGGTCAGCACGACCGAGCCGATCAGGCAGGCCATCCCCAGCTTTTCCGCCGTGGGAATATCGAGGCCCTTGCCCGAGTCGTAGTAAAGATGCCGCAGCCCGGCGAGGTAGTGGTACCACACCGCCCAGAGCGCGCCGGTGAACACCAGATCGCCGAACCAACTGGTCGCGACTGCATTGGCCGT
This sequence comes from uncultured Tabrizicola sp., assembly GCA_937858255.1. Taxonomy (GTDB): domain Bacteria; phylum Pseudomonadota; class Alphaproteobacteria; order Rhodobacterales; family Rhodobacteraceae; genus Pseudotabrizicola. The sequence goes on along the minus strand of CALLZQ010000630.1, from coordinate 5,735 downwards.
AGCGAAATATTCAGGCGAGGTTGCCGCCGCCAAAAGCCACCACACCGCCAGCAGCACCCCGACGATCAGGCCGTTGCCGGTAATCCGCGTCAGGATCGAGGTCAGCATCGGAATATGCCAACGGTAAATCTGAAGATGCGGGGAAAGGGGCCGTTCGACCCGCTTGACGTTTGCCATATCGGTTCCCTTCGTCGCTGGCTTGACCCGCCCTGTCCGGGGTCGGGGCGCGCTTCGATCATTCCTGTCTGAATAACGGATTTTTTCGGCAAGTCACGCGCTGCAACGCCGCAGAACACCCATATTAGCGCTAACTTGACAAAATATAGTATTTTGCGATCACAAAAAATCTCGCTGTGATCACAACTCGGCGCTGATAGCCTGATCCATCAGGTAATCGACATACTCGGTACAGATCGAAATCACCCGAGTCTCTGGATCATAAAAGGCATTGGCCTCATCGCAGGCTTCGAGCCTTACCGCGACAGGGGTGGGCAGGCGGTAGAGGGCGTTCAGATCCGTCACCTCATCCATCAGCAGCGCCGCAATCTCTTCATCCCCGCCGGCATTCACAAAGCTCAGGCTTTTCGCCGGCGCCTCGGTCTCGCCGAGTGCGATGTCGTCGAGATAGGCCCCCCAGGATTCATTGGCCAAGGCGAATTCATCGGCACAATAGGCCGCGCGATCCTCGGGCAGCTCAAACTCCTGCGCAAAATCCGCCCGTGCATCGGGATCGGCACCATAGAACAGGCAGACCGTATTGTAATAGCGCTGCTCGTCGGGGCCATGAACATCCCAATAGGCGGTCTCATACCCCTCTTCGGATGAGAGCCAGAACGAAAGCGCCGTGGCCGAGGCGACACGGCGGGCGTCCTCCTCTTCCCAGAGGTCATGGGCCAGAACCACGGCCAAGACATCGGCCGCATCCTCTTCCTGCCCCAGAACCACCGGCTCCAGCACGTCGATCAGTGCATGGCCCAGTTCGTGATATAGGGTGCCAAGGATATTGCCCTCGACATAGTCGCGTGCGCCCTCGCTCAGATCGGCGACGGTTTCCGCGCGCAGGGGCGCCGCAGCCAAGGCCGCAAACGCCACCAGGATCAGCCTGTTCATCGCATATCCCTCTCTGCCCCCAAAAGGATCAGAGCGGCATCAGCGCCCAATAATCAAGGTCGAGCAGCACCTCGGGCAGGTATTTCCCATCCGCGCCTTTCAGCGCCCCCGCCGCGCCGCGCGTTGCCACCAGCCGCAGCCGGATGGCGCCGACGCCGGGGCGGTCGGTCTCGGCCTTGTCCAGCACCTCGGACCAGGCCCGGACAGTATCGCCCGAGAAACAGGGGTTGGCATGGGCACCGGCATTCAGCGCAACAATCATTTGCGCATTCGCCAAACCGTTAAAGGACAGCGCCCGGGCAAGGCTGATGACATGGCCGCCATAGATCAGCCGCTTGCCATCCTCGCGCACCGTTGCATCGAAATGCACCTTGGCGGTGTTCTGCCACAGGCGGGTGGCCAGCATATGCTCGGCCTCTTCGACCGTCACACCGTCCACATGGTCGATCACCTCACCCACCGCGTAATCGCCCCAGCGATGCGGCTCACCCGCAAGGGCGAAGTCATAGCGGCTGAAATCCAGCCGTTTGGGGATGACCAGCGCCTCGGGCACCACGACCGGCGCCAGTTGCGGCACCACTGCCGAGGGGCTGGGCGCATCCAGACGCCCTTTGCGCACCATGACCCAGCGGACATATTCCAGCACCGGCTCATGATCCTGATTATAGCCGCGCGTGCGCACATAGACGACGCCCGACTTGCCGTTGGAATTCTCTTTCAGCCCGATCACCGTCGATTCCGCGCGCAGGGTTTCGCCCGGCATCACCGGCTGCAACCAGCGCCCCTCGGCATAACCAAGGTTGGCCACCGCATTCAGGCTGATATCGGGCACCGTCTTGCCAAAGACGGTATGAAAGGCGATCAGATCATCCATCGGCGAGGCCGCAAGACCGCAGGCCCGGGCGAACTGATCCGAGGAATAGATCGCATGCCGCGCGGGATAGAGCGCGTGGTAGAGCGCCCGCTCCCCGCCCGAGAGCGTGCGCGGCACCGCATGGGCGATGGTCTCACCCAGACGGTAATCCTCAAAAAAGCGGCCCGGATTGGTCTTCATTCTGGTCTCCATTCATGCGGCAAGGCCGGGGCGCGGCCTAATGCTCGGAAAGTTTGGTCTCAGGCGTGTAGTTGCCGGGCACCTCTTTGACCACGGCCTGCCCGCAGCGCATCACCCCGCGCGCCGCGTCAAAGCCATAGGTCGGGTCGCCATGCAGCGCCCAGCCCTTGTTCAGGGCCGCCGTCACCTTGTGGCAAAAGGCCGAAGTGTCGTCATCCGACAGAAAACGATAGAGTTTCATTGCCTTATCCCCAGGGCTGCACGCCCAGCCAGTTGTGGATCACCATCACGATCGCCATCACCACCAGCGCGCCGATCAGCGCCTTGACCTCTTGGGTCAAGCCGGCGGGCGGGTTGCGGGTCCAGACCGGCTGCGCCCGGTTGATCACGATCACCTCGGCCACCGCCCAGGCCAAGAGGCCGCCGAACAGCAGCACCGAGGCCAGATCGCCATTCACCAACAGATGCGCTACGGCCCAGGTCTTGACCGCTGTCAATTGCGGATGGCGGATCACCCGGGTGATCCCCGTCTTCAGCCCAGAGGCCGCAAACAGATAAAAGGCAATCAGCATCAGCAGGTTGTTCAGATGCACCATGGCGGCGGGCGGATACCACAGGTCGAGGGTCTCTGACCCGCGATAGCCCAGCACCATCAGCGCCACCGACACCAGCAGCAGCACCGTCACCAGCCCCTTGCCCCGCTCGCCCATCCGGGCGCGCGCCTCGGGGGCGAGACGTTTGAAGAAATGCGCCGCCGACCACAGTGCGACGCCCAGAACGATCAGGATCATTGCCATTCCCTCCGGCTTGATGCCGGCACCATGGCGTCAATCGGCCATGGCCGCAATCGCCTCGGCCTTGGCGAGGATCACCTTGGCCGTCGCGACATGCAGGTTCTCGACGATCTTGCCATCGACCACCGCCACCGCCTGCCCCTGCGCGATCGCCTCATCAAAGGCGGCGATTTGCCGGCGGGCCAGGTCGACCTCGGCCTCCGAGGGGGCGAAGGCGTCATTGGCAATGTCGAGTTGCAAGGGATGGATCAGCGTCTTGCCGTCAAAGCCCATGTCGCGGCCCTGCGCGCATTCGGCCCGCAGCCCGTCATCGTCCTTGAAGGCATTATAGACGCCATCGACGATCACCCGGCCATGGGCGCGGGCAGCCAGCAGGCACAGGCCCAACCCGGTTTGCAGCGCCAGACGGTCGGCGCGAAAACGGCTGCCCAGCTCCTTGGCCAGATCGTTGGTGCCCATCACCATCCCCTCCAGCGCCGGATGGGCGGCGATTTCAGCGGCATTCAGCATCCCCAGCGCGGTTTCCATCATCGCCCAGAGCGGCTTGGCCGGGGCGATCGTGGCCACTGCCGCCAGATCGGCGGCGCGGCTGACCTTGGGGATCAGGATCGCATCAACGCCGGGATGTTCGGCAAAGGCCGCCGCATCCTCACGTCCCCACTGGGTATCAAGGCCATTGATCCGCACGATCCGGGCACGGTTGCCGTAATCCCCCTCCAGCGCCTTGGCCAGCACGGCGCGGGCGTTGACCTTTTCATCGGGCGCCACCGCATCCTCGAGGTCAAAGATGATCGCATCGGCGGCAAGGGTCATCGCCTTTTCCAGCGCCCGCTCTTTTGAGCCGGGAATGTAGAGGACAGACCTGTAGGGGCGTGCCGGTTGCGTCATGATTCGACCCTTTCGCAATATTGTTGCGCCAGAAGTCACCATCGCGTCACAAATGGCAAGGGTAATTTTGCCGCAATGCAGCAAATGCCGGATCGCGCCGTTAACCCTTTGTTGCCCCCTTGGGGCGCAGGCTTTGCGTCAAGCAGAAACGGAAATGGGAGGAGTGTGAGACAGTCAACAGGGCCAGCCGGCCCGGAAAGGCAGATCATGACCAAGATGCTTGCAGCAATAATGCTCGGCCTCGCCGGGCTTTGCGTGGCCCTTCCGGCGCAGGCCGGCAGCCAATGCGCCCCGCGTGAAACGGTGCTGGGCACCCTCGCCGGCGAATATGGGGAGGCGCGGCGCGGCGTGGGCCTTGCGGCGAATAACGGGGTGGTCGAGGTCTTCGCCTCGGCGCAATCGGGAAGCTGGACGATCACCGTCACCCTTGCCAATGGCATGACCTGCCTTGTCGCCTCGGGCCAGAATTATGAGACGGTGGCCGAGGAACTGCCGGCGCGGGGCGACCCGGCCTAACCGGTCAGCCCGTCAAAGATCAGCTTGACTGACACCGCCAGCAGTGCCCAGGTGACGATGCGGAAAAACAGTTTTTCCGGCAGCCATTGCACCAGCCGCACCCCGGCAAAGACGGCAAGTGCCGCGGGCGGCATCAGCACCACCGCGATCTTCAGATTGCCGGGGTTCAACTGGTCGAGGAAGTAATAGGGCACCAGCTTGACGGCATTGATGATCGCAAAGGCGATGGTCGAGGTGCCCGCGAACACCGTCTTCGTCATCCTCAGCGGCAGGGTATAGACCTGATAGGGCGGCCCGCCGGTATGGCTGACAAAGCTGGTAAAACCGGCGATTCCCCCCCAGAACAGCCCCGGCGCCACCTGCGCCGGGCGTGGTGGCCCCTCGGGCGCGCGGCGCAGCAGGGCATTCAGCGCAAAGACCGCGCCGATCACCCCGACCAGCGCCGTCACCGCCCATTCCGGCACCAGATGCGCCGTCGCCCATCCAACCGCGACGCCGAAGATCATCCCCGGCACCACGATGGCCAGCACCCGCCGGTCATAGGCATGGCGATAGGCATAGAGGCCGAACATGTCCGACAACACATAGACCGGCAACAAGAGCCCCGCCGCCGCGATGGGCGAAATGGCCAGCGACAGGACAGGCACGCCCAGCATTCCGACCACCGGCAAACCACCCTTGCCCATACCGACGAAAATGCTGGCAATCACCGCCAGCGACCAGAACCAGATGCCGTCCATCGCCGCCCCCTGCCCTTGCCGCAGGGTTAGCGCAAACAGCCGCAGGGCGCCATCGCATTCGGAATTTCTCGCACAATTTGCCGCACACAATTGTATACAATGGCCCAAAGGGAATGCTTGCCAGCGCCGGTCGAAGGGGCTACCCCTGCGCCGGTATTTCACCTGAACGGGAGACCGGACTCATGGCACGACCCAAGATTGCCCTCATCGGCGCTGGCCAGATCGGTGGCACGCTGGCCCACCTCGCCGCGATCAAGGAACTCGGCGACATCGTCGTTTTCGACATCGCCGAAGGCACCCCGCAGGGCAAGGCACTCGACCTTGCACAGTGCGGCCCGGTCGAGGGCTTTGACGCCAACCTCAAGGGCACCAATTCCTATGCCGACATCGCTGGCGCCGATGTCTGCATCGTCACCGCCGGCGTGCCGCGCAAGCCGGGCATGAGCCGCGACGACCTGCTGGGCATCAACCTCAAGGTGATGAAGTCGGTCGGCGAAGGCATCAAGGCCCATGCGCCGAACGCCTTTGTGATCTGCATCACCAACCCGCTCGACGCGATGGTCTGGGCGCTGCAACAATTCTCGGGCCTGCCGGCCGAGAAAGTCGTCGGCATGGCCGGCGTGCTCGACTCGG
>CALLZQ010000629.1 GCA_937858255.1 uncultured Tabrizicola sp. | reverse complement strand
ACTCACGACCCTAACCTTGGCAAGGTTATGCTCTACCCCTGAGCTACGCCCGCACTCCGTGGTCGCGGTGTAGCCCTGACTCGCGCCCGGTGCAAGAGGCCGCGCGGCGCCGCAGGTGATTTCTTGCCATGGCGGTGCGGGAGAAATGACAAAGGGCGCCCGAGGGCGCCCTGTCTAACCGAATTGGAGCGGGCGATGAGATTCGAACTCACGACCCTAACCTTGGCAAGGTTATGCTCTACCCCTGAGCTACGCCCGCACCGTTTCGGTGAGCGGTGATTTAGGGGAAGCGCGCGGTGGCTGCAAGAGGAAAATGCACGCAGCGACACGGATTTTTTCCGCGATGCTGCGATGCGGAATCATTGGCGCTGCGACCGCAAATCTCTTTCTACAGCATGCGGTCGGCGCGCGGTCAATTGGTCATCTGAGGGCGATCAAACCGCTGTGATGTTTGCGGCAACAGGCGGGCCAGTATCTAGAAAAATCTTTTTAATACAGTATCAAGCGCCGTGAAGCGAACCTGCTTCTATCGCGGCCGTAGGGGCCGTAAACCTGTCTTGGAGTGAAGACAAAATGAAGAAATTCCTTCTGACCCTCAGCGCCATTTCTGCTTTCGCTGTGGCTCAGGCCCATGCCGAAACCGTTGTCGCTGACACCGATGGCAATGGCGAGTTCTCGATGGAAGAGCTGCTGGTGGCTTTCCCGGAACTGACCGAAGAAGTTTTCAAGGCTGCTGACGTCGATGCCAACGGCGCCCTTTCGGCGGATGAGCTGAAGGCTGCCCAGGAAGCTGGCAATATCCCGGCCTGATCTCAGGTCGCGCGGATGCGGGGGGCTGTCACGCGAGTGGCAGCCCTTTTTTCATTCAGCGCATGTCCCAAAGCCCGCGACTGAAACTTTCGACGAGGAAATGCACCTCAGACGGGTTGGCGGCCTGGCTGGCGCGGGTCTCGTGACTGATCCGGTCAAACATTTCGGCAAGCTCAGGCGTGCTGGGGGGCATGTCCGTCCAGCCCATCGCCCAATTCGGGTATTCGCGCTGACGGATGGCCCGCCGCGATACCACCAGCAGGTCATGATGCCGGCGATCTTGCCTGATCCGGTTGAGCAAGAGTTCCAGCGCGCGCTCTGGTCCCTCCAGCACCTGAAAGAACCGCCCCTTGCGCAAAAGCAGCACGCCGGTCACGTCAATTTCAGGATTGCGGGTCTGCGAAACGCGAATGATCGCAGCAAGATCGTCAGGCGTCAGCGCTGCGGCTGCTTCGGAAAAGTAGGAAATCTGAACGAGTTTCATCGCTTGGCTCTTCGGGTAAGCATAATGCTACCCCATCGCGATGGGACAAGGCGAGCGCTTTTCGCGCCCGGATCCGATTTGACGCAAGGGTCAGTGCCGGGGGCGGGCGGGGGCTAATCCCCCGCCTGAGATGTCATTCCAGTTCGACCAGCAGATCCTTGGCCTCGATCTGGCTGCCCGGGTGGATATGCAGTGCCTTGACCGTCGCCTCACGGTCGGCATGCAGGCCGGTTTCCATCTTCATCGCCTCGATGGTCAACAGCAGATCACCCGCCCGCACCTTCTGGCCAACTGTCACCGCGACCGAGGCAATCGAGCCTGGCATCGGCGCGCCGATATGGGCGGGGTTGCCTTCTGCCGCCTTGGGCTTGGCGGCGGTCTTGGCCTTGATCGCACGGTTTGGCACCCGGATCACCCGGGGCTGACCGTTCAGTTCAAAGAACACTTTCACATCGCCATCTTCGGTGGTCTCACCCACCGCTTGCAGGCGGATTTCCAGCGTCTTGCCGGGGTCGATTTCCGCCGTCAGTTCCTCACCCGGCTGCATGCCATAGAAGAACGCCTTGGTCGGCAGGGTCCGCACCGGCCCATAGGCGCGGTGACGCCCCATGTAATCAAGGAAGACCTTGGGATACATCAGATAGCCGTTGAGGTCTTCATTATCGACCACAAAGCCGTTGAGTTCACTGGAGAGTTTGGTGCGCACCTCTTCCAGATCGACCGCCGGCAGGGTCTTGCCGGGCCGCTCGGTCAGCGGCTTTTCACCCTTCAATACCTTTTTCAGGATGCCGGCCGGCCAGCCGCCATGGGGCTGACCCAGATTGCCCTTGAGCATATCGGCCACCGAGTCGGGGAAGGCGACATCGACCGCCGGATCCTCGACCTGCGCGCGGCTCAGCCCTTGGGCCACCATCATCAGGGCCATATCGCCCACGACCTTGGACGAAGGCGTGACCTTGACGATATCGCCGAACATCTGGTTGGCATCGGCATAAGCCTGCGCCACCTCATGCCAGCGTTCCTCCAGCCCCAGTGAGCGGGCCTGCGCCTTGAGGTTGGTGAACTGCCCGCCGGGCATTTCGTGCAGGTAGACCTCCGAGGCCGGGGCAGGCAGGCCGCTTTCAAAAGCGGCATATTGCTTGCGCACCCCTTCCCAATAGTTCGAGATCTCGCGGATCGCGCCCATGTCGAGGCCGGTGTCACGCTCGGTATGGCGCAGTGCCTCGACAATCGAGCCGAGGCAGGGCTGCGAGGTGCCGCCCGAGAAGGCATCCATGGCCGCATCCACCGCATCGACGCCGGCATCGCAGGCGGCAAGGATCGTTGCCGCCGCCGCGCCGCTGGTGTCATGGGTATGGAAGTGGATCGGCAGGCCGACCTCTTGCTTCAGCGCCCGGATTAGCACCCGCGCCGAAGCGGGCTTGAGCAACCCCGCCATATCCTTGAGGCCTAGAACATGCGCACCGGCGGCTTTCAGTTCCTTGGCGCGGTCCACATAGTATTTCAGATCATATTTGGCACGGGCCGGATCCAGCATGTCGCCGGTATAGCAGATCGTGCCCTCACAGAGTTTGTTCGCCTCCAGCACCGCATCCATGGCGACGCGCATGTTTTCGACCCAGTTGAGAGAATCGAACACACGGAACACATCGACGCCGGTTTCGGCGGCCTGAAGTACGAAAGATCGAACAACGTTGTCCGGGTAGTTGGTGTAACCCACCCCGTTTGAGGCGCGCAGCAGCATCTGTGTCATCAGGTTCGGCATGGCCGCGCGCAGGTCGCGCAGGCGCTGCCACGGGCATTCCTGCAAGAAGCGATAGGCCACGTCAAAGGTCGCACCGCCCCAGCATTCGACGCTGAAGAGTTGCGGCAGGTTGGCCGCATAGGCGGGGGCAACCTTGATCATGTCGATGGACCGCATCCGCGTGGCCAAGAGCGACTGGTGGCCGTCGCGCATGGTCGTGTCGGTCAGCAGAACCTTGGTCTGCGCCTTCATCCAGTCGGCGACGGCCTGCGGACCCTTCTGCTCCAGCAGGTTACGGGTGCCCATGGCCGGTTCGGCGCGCAGCTTTGGCGCCTTTGGCGGCTTGGCCTCGGCCGGGGGCAGGGGGCGGCCCGCTGTCTCGGGGTGCCCGTTGACGGTGATATCGGCGATATAGGTCAGGATCTTTATGGCCCGGTCCCGCCGCTTGCGGAAGTTGAACAGGTCGGGCGTCGTGTCGATGAACTTCGTCGTATAGCTGTAGTCGAGGAAGGTCGGATGCTTCAGCAGGTTGATGACGAATTCGATATTCGTTGCCACGCCCCGGATGCGGAATTCGCGCAGGGCGCGGTCCATCCGGCTGATCGCCTTTTCCGGGGTCTGGGCATGGGCCGTGACCTTGACCAAGAGCGAGTCGTAATACCGTGTGATCACCCCGCCGGCATAGGCGGTGCCGCCGTCCAGACGAATGCCATTGCCCGTCGCGCTGCGATAGGCGGTCAGGCGGCCATAGTCGGGGATGAAGTTGTTCAGCGGGTCTTCAGTCGTCACCCGGCATTGCAGCGCATGGCCGTTCAGGCGCACCTCGGCCTGACTGGCAACCCCGGTCGCCTCGGCCATTGTCTTACCTTCGGCGATCAGGATCTGGGCCTGAACGATGTCGATGCCCGTGACCTCTTCGGTGACGGTATGCTCGACCTGCACGCGGGGGTTCACCTCGATGAAGTAGAACTTGCCCTCATCCATATCCATCAGGAATTCGACGGTGCCGGCGCATTCGTAATTCACATGGGCGCAGATCTTGCGGCCCATTTCGCAGACCTCGGCCCGCTGTTCTTCGGTCAGATAGGGGGCGGGGGCGCGCTCGACGACCTTTTGGTTGCGGCGCTGCACGGTGCAGTCACGTTCCCACAGGTGATAGATTTGTCCATGCTTGTCGCCGAGGATCTGCACCTCGACGTGGCGCGCGCGCTGGATCATCTTTTCCAGATAGCCCTCGCCATTGCCGAAGGCGGCCTCGGCCTCGCGCCGGCCCTCGCGCACCTTGGCCTCGACTTCGGCTTCGGACAGGATCGGGCGCATCCCGCGCCCGCCACCGCCCCATGAGGCCTTGAGCATCAGCGGATAGCCGATCTTGGCCGCCTCGGCCTTGACCACCGCCATGTCGTCGCCCAGCACCTCGGTCGCCGGGATGACCGGCACGCCGGCCTCAATCGCCACGCGCCGGGCGCTGGCCTTGTCGCCCAGGGCGCGCATCGTCTCGGCGCGCGGGCCGATGAAGGTCAGGCCTGCCTGTTCGCAAGCCTCGACGAAATCGGGGTTCTCTGACAGCAGGCCATAGCCCGGGTGGATCGCATCGGCGCCCGACATCTTGGCCACCCGGATGATCTCGGCAATCGAGAGATAGGCGCCGACGGGCGACAGGCCCTCGCCGATCCGATAGGCCTCATCGGCCTTGAAACGGTGGAGGCTCAGCTTGTCCTCTTCGGCATAGACGGCCACCGTCTTCTTGCCCATCTCATTGGCGGCGCGCATCACGCGGATGGCGATCTCTCCCCGGTTGGCGACAAGAATCTTGCGGAAATCGGGCATCGGTCACTCCTTCGTGAGGGATGTCAAGTTGCAGCGCACTCTAGGGGCGCTGCGGTGCGGCGCAAGTCCACGCGCGCCGCTCCTGCAAAGTTTTGCGAAATATTCAGCAAGAATTTGCAACTGCAAAGTGACTTGGTGGTGCGAAAACCGGAATATTTGCGCTAACAATCTGATTTTTTGATCAAATAACCCGGGGTCGCCCCCGGGTTCGGCCCATTTCGACAGGGTGCGCGAATCTCACTCGCCGCGCGGCACCATCCGCCCCGTCAGCGGCACTTCACGCAGAATGAGGGTCAGCGCCACCCCGATAACCGCCAGCACCACCGCGATCCAGTAGATCGGATGCAGCGCATTGCTGACGGCCGCCGAGATCAACGCTCGGGTCGCCTCGGGCAAGGCGCCCAGCATCTGCGGCCCCAGCTCGGCCACATTGGCAAAGCCCTCGGCCCCACCGCCCAGCTCGGCGGCCATGCGCGCGGCAAAGATCGCCCCGAACAGCGCCACCGCGACCGAGCCGCCGATCTGGCGGAACATCAGACCGGCGGCGGTTGCTGTCCCGATCTGGTCGCGCGGGACGGTATTCTGGACGGCGGTGGTCACAACGGGAAAGACCGTGCCCATCCTCGCCCCGATCAGCGCAAGCGCAACCCACAGCAGCGGTGGCGCCGTCTGGGCATCCAGTTGCGTCAGCACCAACAGACCTACCGCCGAGACCGACAGGCCGATCATTGGCAGGATGCGATAGCGCCCGGTACGCCCCATGTAATTCCCCGACAGGGTCGAGGCGGTCAGGATGCCGATGGTCATCGGGATCAGTTGCCAGCCCGATTCCGTCGGGCTCGCCCCCTTGGCGATTTGCAGATAGACCGGGATGAAGGTCAGCGCCCCGAACATGATCGCGCCCGAGACAAAGCCGATGGCCGAGGTTACGGAAAACACGTTCAGGCGAAACAGCGACAGCGGCAGCACCGGCTCTGCCGCGCGGCGCTCGACCTGAAAGAAGGCAATGAAGGCCAGCCCTGCAATGGCGATCACCAGCCAGAGCCGCATGTCACCCCAGTCGACCGACCGCCCCCCCAGCGATGTCACCAGCACCAGCCCGCCAAGCGCGACGGACAGCAGGGCGGCCCCGGCATAGTCGATCTTGTGCGCAACCCGGTCAGGATGCGCCTTGAAGCCGAAAAAGAACCCGGCCAGCGCCAGCAGGCCGAAGGGCAGGTTGACGAAAAAGATCCAGTGCCAGCTTGCCACCTCGACAAACCAGCCGCCGATCAGCGGCCCGATCACCGAGGACAGGCCGAAGACCCCTGCAAACACGCCCTGGATTTTCCCGCGATCCTTGGGCGGGATCACATCGGCGATGATCGACAGCGACAGCACGAACAGCCCGCCGCCGCCAAGGCCCTGAATGGCACGGGACAGGATCAGAAAGGTCATGCTGCCGGCCAAGCCGCAGAGGATCGAGCCCAGCAGGAAAATCCCGACCGAAAAGAACACCATCACCCGCCGGCCATAAAGATCGCCCAGCTTGCCATAAAGCGGCGCGGCCACGGTCGAGGCGAGGATATAGGCCGTCACCACCCAGCCCAGATGATCCAGCCCGCCGAGGTCAGCCACGATGGTCGGCAGGGCGGTTGAGACGATGGTCTGGTCCAGCGAGGCCAGCAGCAGCAGGACAGCGATCGAGCCGATCACCACACCCACGGGCGATTGCTCGTCCGGCGTTCCGGTGGTGGTCGGGGCGGGGGGATCGTGGGGCGCGGTCATCATAAACTCCTGTTCGCCCGACAGAGCTAGCGTCGCTCCAAATATGTGTCAATGGCATATATCTGCGAATAGCACCTACTTGACAGGCGCGCAGGCTTGGCGCAATCCGGGGGCATGGAAAACCCCCGCAACCAACCCTTGACCGCGCTTCAGGAACGAGTGCTGCCGCATCTGCGCCAGGCCGGTTACTCGCCCGAGGCGGCCGAGGCGCTGCTCTCGCTCGATGCTGAACATTTCCTCTATGTCCGCCGGGTGATGAAGGGGGATGTGCCGCAAAGCCTGATGGATGAGCTGGACGCCGGGCTGGAGGCAACGCAGTTTCACGCGATTTCCGCGATCATGCGCATCCGCAACGGTTATGGCCGCCCCGCCCCCGAAGAGCCGACCGTGGGTCTTTTGGCCGAAGAGATGTGCCTCGACCCCTCGCGCGCCAGCCGCATCGCCGCCGATCTGGTCGAGCGGGGGCTGATCACCCGTGCGGCCAGCCAGTGCGATGGCCGCCGCTCGATTCTGGTGCCGACCGAGGCGGCGCAGAACCTGATGGGTGCCTTTCTGGCCGCCAAGTGGAAACGCACGCTCAAGGTCTTTGCCGATTGGGAAGAGGCTGACATCATCGCTTTTGCCCGGCTTTTCTCACGCTATTCCGAGGGGATGCGCCAGCATTATCCGGTGCGCGGCAAACCGGCGGCGGAAAGCTGAACAATTCAAGAACAGTGCTTTCCCTCGGGCCAATGCGGCGCTAGATTGGCCGCATGAATGACTGGGATGAACACGACGCTTTTGAAGCTGCGGCTGTGCCGCTGTCACAACGCGCCATGGCGGCGCGGCCTACCCCCTATTTGAACGATCTGAACCCGGCGCAACGCGCGGCGGTCGAGGCGCTGGATGGCCCGGTGTTGATGCTGGCCGGGGCCGGGACGGGCAAGACCAAGGCGCTGACCGCCCGGATCGCGCATCTCTTGACCACGGGCCGGGCCCGCCCGAATGAAATCCTTGCCGTGACCTTTACCAACAAGGCCGCGCGCGAGATGAAGAATCGCGTGGGCCGGATGCTGGGCGAGGTAGCCGAGGGAATGCCCTGGATGGGCACCTTTCACTCGCTCTCGGTAAAGATCCTGCGTCGCCATGCCGAACTGGTTGGGCTGAGGCCGAATTTCACCATCCGCGACACCGACGATCAGCGGACTACCCTTGCGGGCGATGACGATCTCGAAAAGCGGTGGGCGGCGCGGATGCTGGCGGGGATGATCGACGGCTGGAAGAACCGCGCCCTGACGCCCGAGCGGGTGCCCTCGGATGAGGCCGCGGGCTATAACAACATGGGGACCGAGCTTTATGCGGCCTATCAGCAGCGGCTGATCACCCTGAACGCCACCGATTTCGGCGATCTCTTGCTGCATTGCGTGACGATTTTTCAGCGTCACCCCGATGTGCTGGCGCAATATCACCGCTGGTTCCGCTATATCCTTGTCGATGAGTATCAGGATACCAACATCGCCCAATACCTCTGGCTGCGGCTGTTGGCGCAGGAGCGCAAGAATATCTGCTGTGTCGGCGATGACGATCAGTCGATCTACGGCTGGCGCGGGGCCGAAGTGGGCAATATCCTGCGGTTTGAAAAGGATTTTCCCGGCGCCAAGGTGATCCGGCTGGAGCAGAACTACCGCTCGACAGGGCATATTCTGGCGGCCGCCTCGGGCGTGATCGCGGCGAACAAGGGGCGGCTGGGCAAGACGCTGTGGACGGCAGGCGAGCCGGGCGAAAAGGTCCGTCTGATCGGCCATTGGGATGGCGAGGAAGAGGCCCGCTGGATCGGCGAAGAGATCGAGGCGCTGCAACGCGGCACGCGTGGCCATGATCCGGTTGACCTGAACCGGCAAGCGATTCTGGTGCGCGCAAGCCATCAGATGCGCGCTTTTGAGGACCGGTTCCTGACCATCGGTCTGCCCTACCGGGTGATCGGCGGCCCGCGCTTTTATGAACGGCAGGAAATTCGCGATGCCATGGCCTATTTCCGGCTGGCGGTGTCCCCCGAGGATGATCTGGCGTTTGAGCGGGTGGTGAATCTGCCCAAGCGCGGTCTTGGTGACAAGGCACAGGCCGAGATCCGGCGACTTGCTAGGGCGGCTGGCGTGCCCCTGATAGGCGGCGCTGCCGAGGCGGTGGCCAGTGGCGCCATCGGCGGCAAGGGGGCGGGGCAGCTCCGGCTCTTTGGCGAAAATGTAGAACGCTGGCACCGCCAGACTCAGGTCGCGGGGTATAATCACATCGAGCTTGCCGAGCAGATCCTCGAAGAATCCGGCTATACCGGCATGTGGCAGGCCGACAAGACGCCGGAGGCGCCGGGACGGCTCGACAACCTCAAGGAACTGATCAAGGCGCTGGAGCAGTTCGACAATCTTCAGGGTTTTCTCGAACATGTCAGCCTGATCATGGAGAATGACAGCGAGGATGCGACCGAAAAGGTCAGCATCATGACGCTGCATGCCGCCAAGGGGCTGGAATTTCCGGTGGTGTTCCTGCCGGGGTGGGAGGATGGCCTGTTCCCCAGTCAGCGCAGCATGGACGAAAGCGGGCTGAAGGGGCTGGAGGAAGAGCGGCGCCTTGCCTATGTCGGCATCACCCGGGCCGAGGAGATCTGCACGATCTCATTCGCCTCGAACCGCCGTGTCTATGGCCAGTGGCAAAGCCAGCTTCCCAGCCGGTTCATTGACGAATTGCCCTCGGCCGATGTCGAGGTTCTGACCCCGCCGGGCCTGATGGGCGGCGGTTTCGGGGCGGCGGCCAGCGTCGGCTTTGGTTCAGCCTTGGAAGAGAGGGTGGTCAAGGCCGATGTCTACAACTCACCCGGCTGGCGGCGGTTGCAGGATCGGCAGACAGCCCGCCCGATGGCCCAGCCACGCGAGGCGCGGGGGCTGGTCATCGACATGCAGGCGGCCTCGGCCCATGACATCGGTGAGCGGGTATTCCATCAGAAGTTCGGCTATGGCCGCGTCATCGGCACCGAGGGCGACAAGCTGATGATCGACTTTGAACATGCCGGCATCAAGAATGTCATTGCCCGGTTTGTCGTGGCGGCGGATGAGGTGGACGACCTGCCGTTCTAGCCGCGGCGGCGTTGTGCCAGCCGGTCCAGCCCCCAGACGGCCAACCCGGCCAGCAGGCCCCAAAAGGCCGCGCCGATGCCGAAAAGGCCAATGCCCGCCGCGCTGACCGCGATGGTCATCGTGGCGGCAAAGCGCGTCTCGGGCGGGGTAAAGGCGCCGGTCAGCGCCCCGGTCAGCGGCCCCAGCAGCGCCAGTGCCACCAGCGCGCCCATCACCTCGCCGGGCAGGGCGGCCAGCAGCGACAGGATCGCCGGGCTGAACAGGCCCAGCAGCACCCAGACCCCGGCATAGACAAGCCCGACCTTCCAGCGCTCGGCCCGGTCTGGCGTCACGTCGTCACCCAGACAGATTGCGGCGGTGATCGCCGCCATATTCACCCTATGTGCGCCCAACAAGGCCGCAAAGGCAGAGACCCCCCCCGAGACCCCCAGGGCACGCGATACCGGCGGCTCAAAACCATGGGCGCGCATCGTGGCAAAACCGGGCAGGTTCTGGCTGGCCATCGTGACCAGATAAAGCGGCAGCCCCAGCCCGATCAGCGCGCCGGGGTGGAATTCAGGCAGGGTCAGTACCGGCTGCGGCAGGTGGAAAGGCAGCCTCGGCAGATCGGCCAGCCCGCCGGCAAAGACGATGCCAAGGCCCAGGGCCAGCGCCGCCAGCACCGCCACCGCCGGATTGCGCAGCCGGACAAGCAGGAACACCGCGACCATTGGCAGGACGACGGCGGGCGCCGCGCGCAACGCCTCCATCCCGCGCAGGCAAAACGGCAGCAGGACGCCGGCCAGCATCGCCGCCGCCACCCCGTCGGGAATTGCCGCGACCGCCCGTCCCAGCGGCCGCAACGCCGCCGTCAGGGCAATCAGCGCGCCGGCCAGCACAAAGGCCCCCACCGCCTCGGCCATGCTGATCCCGGTCGAGGCCGCGATCAGCGCCGCGCCGGGCGTGGACCAGGCGAGGACCACCGGTACACGGTTCCATGCCGACAGGATGGCCGAGCCGGCCGCTTTGGCGAGGCAGACCGCCAGCACCCAGCTTGTCACCTGTTCAGGATTGGCCCCCACGGCGGCAGCCGCGGCCAGCACCAGCGCGATGGTCGAGCCAAAGCCGACCAGCGCCGCCACCACCGCGGCTGAAACCATCGACATCCGCATTTTCCCTATTCCCCGCGCTGGTTCTCGCGGGCGACTAAACCCCGCGCCTGCCGCCACCGCAACCCGCATTCATGCCGGATTCGCAAACGAAAACGGCGGCGGCTGACCCTTGGTCCGCCGCCGCCGCCATCTGTCGGTCCGGCCAGGGAGGAGGAGGGCCGCACCGTCATGTCGCGGACCCGCGGCAGGGAGGAGGAGCGCCGCCGGTCCGTTCGTCGATCCCGCCCGAGGGAGGAGGAGAGGGCGGAACCGAAACTTCTGGGGCCCGTCATGGCCCACGAAATTCGGGTGCGGCGACCCTCAGGGAGGAGGAGGAGGGCCGCCGCAGGTCCGATCGGCTCAGGGAGGAGGAAGAGCCGCTCGAAACCGCTGGGCCATGATGGCCCGAATAGGGTGGCGGCACTCCCAGGGAGGAGGAGGGGAGGCCGCCGCTTCGTCAGGCCCCAGGGAGGAGGAGGGGGCCGTTCGAGTCAGATGGGAACCATGTTCCCGTTTTAAAGGGCGTCGGCATCAGGGAGGAGGACGATGCCGACGCTTTTGCAACAGATCCCCGAGGGAGGAGGAAGGGGACCCCGCAAAGTTCCTTACTTGCCGTAGGCGGCCTCAAGGGCCACCCGGGTGATCATCGAGCGGTGCAGGCCCAGATCGGCCAGCTCGCGGCTCGACAGGGCACGCAATTCGCGTACCGTGCGCTTGTAGACCCGGCGGCGCTCAAACGCCTCACGGATCGATTTGGTCAGATGGGCGACGCGATCAGCAAAACCATAAACCGCGACGCGGGAAGTCCCTACATATGCCATCGTGCTTAGCCTCTTCTTCTACTCGGGGGGCGCCTTTGTGCCTCGCTGTTAGGGGTAACATGTGCCAAATGCTGCAACTGCACAATACCAAGGGATTGCAATGCTGCCATGCAGCATAAGCATGGCTGTGCTTCACGAAAATGTTAGATATTCCATGAGGTTCGATGATTTTTTGAGCAAATGGTCAAGGCCACTTGAGGTTCTGCCCAAAGACTAAGACTTTGGTAGATGAGATTTGCGGTGGAGGATGAGATGACAATCACGCGCGATGACGTAACGGCAAGACTTTCGCGCATCGCGCTGCCCGGTGGCGGCGATCCGGTGTCGCGCGATTTGATTCGGGCGCTGACGGTCGAGGGGGGGACGATTCGCTTTGTGATCGAGGCGGCCAGCCCTGAAGAGGCCCGTCTTCTGGCCCCGTTTCAGGCCGAGGCCGAGGCCGCCCTGCGCGCCCTGCCGGGGGTGACTTCGGTTCAGGTGGTGATGACAGCCCATGGCCCGGCGGCCAAGGCGGCGGCGCCCACGCTCAAGATCGGCCAGCACCCGACGCCGCAACAGGGCGGGCCGCAGCGGCTGGCGGGGGTGGACCGGATCATTGCCATCGGCTCGGGCAAGGGCGGGGTGGGTAAATCCACTGTCTCGTCAAACCTCGCCGTGGCGCTGGCGCGGCAGGGGCGGCGGGTCGGCCTGCTGGATGCGGATATCTATGGTCCCTCGCAGCCGCGGATGATGGGGGTCAGCAAGCGCCCCGCCAGCCCGGATGGCAAGATGATCGAGCCGCTGCATGCGCATGGCGTTACGATGATGTCGCTCGGCCTGATGCTGAAAGAGGATGAGGCGGTGATCTGGCGCGGCCCGATGATCATGGGGGCGCTGCAACAACTGCTGACGCAGGTATTGTGGGGCCGGCTGGATGTCCTCTTGATCGACCTGCCCCCCGGGACCGGTGATATTCAACTGACGCTGTGCCAGCGGACGCAACTGCCCGGCGCGATCATCGTCTCGACACCACAGGACGTGGCGCTGCTGGACGCACGCAAGGCGCTCGACATGTTCCAGAAACTGAAAACGCCGGTTCTGGGGTTGATCGAGAACATGTCCACCTTCTGTTGCCCCAATTGCGGGCATGAGACGCAGATCTTTGGCCATGGCGGGGTGAAAGATGAGGCCGCGCGGCTGGATCTGCCGTTTCTGGGCGAATTGCCGCTGTCGCTCTCGGTGCGGCAGGCGGGCGATGCCGGAACGCCGGTGGCGGCGACCGATGCCCCTGAGGCAGAGGCCTATTCCCGTCTTGCGCATCGGCTGATTGCGGGCGGTATGGCCTAGATCCGGGCAATCTGGGATCGGCTGGGAAAGTCGTGGCCTTTCACCGCGGCGAATCAAAAAATCTGGGACGAATTGGGAAAGCCGGGTAAAACAACCCCGGCTTTCGGCTTTTTCGTGCCGTGAGGCGGGCAGTTTCATGGCGCATCCGGGCGGGGTGCAAATTATTTTGGAAAATGTGCTGCCGGCAGTTGGGCTGGAACTGAACACAAGATGTAGCGGAAACGGTTCCATCACGGTCTAGTTATTGCTTCGAGAGCGGGCAAAACGACACAATATGATGTTTCGGGCAGGGGTCTCTCACCACATCTTCCCAGATTTCCCCAAACTTTCCCGTTGCAACCCAGCTTTTCCCATGGCATCCATAATGCATCGAGACGGGCAGTGATAAGCAGGGGCGGCAAAAGAACCCCGAACAGGCGAAACAGTCAGGCTTCATACAGGCACCCGCTTTCGACATTGAAGAGATCCGGCGCGCGAGCGAGCAGACATCTCCCCCAGGTGGCGCGCGTAGCTGGACGCCCAGCGATGGGACAGGCGGCGGATCGAGCAGTGGCAGCAGCTCGGTCCGCCGTTCGCATTTTTACGCCCTGTTTCAGGGGCTTACGGATGGAAAGGGTCGGGCGGAAGCTCTGTCGGGATGAAAGAGTCGTTCAGAGGCGAATACTACCAGAAGGTAGATGCAAAGGCGCGGATGCTGATCCCCGTGCCTTTTCGCCGTTTGCTCGACCGCGGTGACGAAAAAACCCCCGAGACCCCCCGCACCCGCATCGTGATCGTCTATGGCGGTGGCCGCGCCCGGCAATACTGTGAGGTCTATCCGATGGATGTCTCGGAGGTGCTGGCCACCAAGATCCGCCGGATGCAACCCGGCTCGGAAAAGCGCAAGTCGCTGGAACTGGAATTCTTCAAGCGTTCGGCCACGGTTGAGATTGATGATGACGGCCGGATCGTCGTGCCGCCGCAGGTGCGCGAAAAGCTGGGCATTACCGGCGATGATATGAAATCGGGCGCCGAGGTGGTGCTGGCGGGCATCGGCTCGCGGCTGGGACTGTGGGAGGCGGGGCTTTACCCCGGGATTCACGCCCCCCCCCCCCCGGGGGAGGG
>CALLZQ010000628.1 GCA_937858255.1 uncultured Tabrizicola sp. | reverse complement strand
TTGCCCATCGCATCCGCCGGCTGAATGCCTTTGCCGCCTGCATGCACCCGGGCGAGGCGCATGCACCGGCCTTTCTGATTTGCGGCGCGTGCAATACCGTGGCCGAAACACCTGCAACCCCGGTGCGTGCCGCGCTGGAAACGGCGGCAGCGGATCTGGGCTTTCGCGTGGAACGGGGGAATATCGAAGCACTTGGCCTTTGCCCGGCCTGCCAAGGGGGCGCTGCATGACGACCGACGCGCCCCACCGATTGATCGCGATTGACCATGCCTGCATCCGCCTTGGCGAGGTCGAGGTGCTGCATGACATCAGCCTGTCAGTCCAGCCCGGCGAGATCGTGACAATCGTCGGCCCCAATGGCTCGGGAAAGTCCACACTGTTGCGCGCGCTGTTGGGAATCGTGCCGCTGGCCTCGGGTCGCCTGACGCGGGCACCTGGCCTGCGCATCGGCTATATGCCGCAAAAGCTGGCGCTGGACCGCAGCCTGCCGATGACGGTGCGCCGTTTTCTGTCGCTGCCGGTGCGGGTCGATGACCGGCGGGCTGCCGCGGCATTGGCGCAGGTCGGTCTGGCTGATCTGGGCGCGCATCCGATGCAGGGTCTGTCGGGCGGGCAGTTGCAGCGTGTGCTGCTGGCGCGGGCGCTCTTGTCCCGCCCGCAGATCCTGGTGCTGGATGAGCCGACACAGGGGCTGGATCAATCGGGCGAGGCGGCGTTTTACCGCCTGATCGAAGAGGTCCGGCGTGAGAGCGGCGCGGCGGTGCTGATGGTCAGCCACGACCTGCATGTGGTGATGGCCGCCAGCGACCGGGTGATCTGCCTGAATGGCCATATCTGCTGCGAGGGCACGCCCGCCGTGGTCTCGACCGCGCCCGAGTATCGCGCGCTGTTTGGTCTGGGCACACAGGGCGCGCTGGCGCTCTATCGGCATGTACATGACCATGACCATACCCAGCCGCAGGATTTGGCACAGGCGCATCACCATCATGGCGAGGGCTGTGCCCATGACCATGGCCCTGCGGGCGAGAAAACCACCGGGCACAGGGCGGGACATGATCATGTTTGACGATTTTCTGCTCCGCGCTGCGCTGGCGGGTCTCGGGCTGTGGCCGGCCCCTGGGCCGCCGGGGCGCTTTGTGGGCTCGCGGGGGGTG
>CALLZQ010000627.1 GCA_937858255.1 uncultured Tabrizicola sp. | reverse complement strand
CCCGAGGGCCGGGAGGGCCGATGTGGCGGATGAGGCGGTGGCCGATCCCGCCCGCCTTGAGGCGCTGATGCGCTATGCCCTGACCACCGTTCTGGCCCTGCCGCCCAAGCCCGCGCCCGCCCCGCGCCGGGCAATGGCCAAGCGCGAAAAAGGCTGATAAGGGGGCAGGACGATGCGCATGAGGACAGCATGGCCAGCGAAGACCGCCCGCAAATCAACCTGATCACGCCCCCCGCCTTTGAGATCGAGACCTTCCCCGACCAACTGGCCGCCGTGCTGGATGCGGTCGAGATCGCCTGCCTGCGCGTCTCGCTCGCCACCCGCGATGAGATGGACCTGATCCGCGCCACCGATGCGCTGCGCGAACAGGCCCATGCCCGTGACGTGGCCGTGGTGATCGAGAGCCACCTGCTCTTGGTCGAGCGGCTGGGTCTGGATGGCGTCCACCTGACCGACGGCGCCAAGTCGGTGCGCAAGGCGCGCAAGGATCTGGGGGCAGATGCCATCATCGGCGCCTTTTGCGGCGCCACCCGGCATGAGGGCATGTCGGCGGGTGAGGCCGGGGCCGATTATGTCGCCTTTGGCCCGGTCGGGGCCAGCGGCCTTGGCACCGGCCAACAGGCCGACTTCGACCTTTTCGCCTGGTGGTCCGAGATGATCGAGGTGCCGGTGGTGGCCGAGGGCGCGCTGACCCGCGACCTGGTCGAAAAATTCGGCCCCGTCACCGACCATTTCGCCATCGGCCCGGAAATCTGGGGCGCAGAAGACCCGGTCAAGGCGCTGAAAGACCTGATCGCGCCTTTGGGCTGACCCGCCTATTTGGCAAAGGGCAGGCTGGTCCTGACCACCCGCTCACAACGGGCGGCGAGGGTCTTGCGGTTTTCAAAGGCATCGACCGGCACCTCGGGGTGAAAGACCACCTCGACCCGCCCCTGTTTCGGGGCGGCCAGCACCATCAGCAGATGCGGGGCGAAGTCCATCTCACCCCACCAGCCATAAAACCGCGCATCGGCCCCCTCGGGCGGGTGATAGATCAGCGTCACCGGCTGAATATGCATCAGCCGGTCCATCCCATGCGTATAGAAAGCCTCGAACAACGTGGTCTTGAAGGGCAGCACCCGCCGGCTGTCAGTCGAGGTGCCCTCGGGGAAAAACAGCAGCCGATGACCGGCGCGCAGGCGGTCCTCAAACAGCGCGAGGGGCCGCTTGGCCTCGGTCCCCTTGCGGGCAATGAAAAGGGGGCCCGTCGCCCGCGCCAGCCAGCCGATCCCGGCCCAGCTATGGACCTCGGCCTTGGCAACGAAGTAGATCCGCGCACAGGCGTTCAGGGCAAAGATATCAAGCCATGAAGCATGATTGGCCACCATCGCCCCATGGTGCTGCATCGGCTGCCCCCGGATCGTCATCGGGATGCCAAGGATCAGGAAAGCCGCCCGACAAACGGTCTGGGTGATATGCGGCGTCCAGGGCCGGCGCATCCCAAAGAGGGGCGCCTCGATCAGCCGCACCAGCAAGAGCAGCGCCAGCCCGCCATAGGTCACGCCCCCCAGCACCCCGCCACGCCACAGAACCCGCAGCCAGCCCATCGGGCCGATGGGCGGCGACGGCAGGGTCTGGGCCTTCCAGTCGCTCACGCCTCACCCTGCCGCTTGATGTAGAAATCGCGGTGCTTGGCGCTCATCCGCGCCGTATCCATCACCAGACAGACATCGGTGGTGTTGAAATCCCGGTCCACATAGGCGCCATCGCCGACAAAGCCGCCCAGCCGCAGATAGGCCTTGATCAAGGCCGGGATCTCGGCCGAGGCCTGCTTGCGGTCGATCGCCTCGAGCGGCAACCGATCCATCGGCACCGCCCCGGGTCCGATGGCCCGCACCCGCAAGGGCTCGGGCGCCAGATGGCTGTGGTAGAGATAGGACAGCGGCAGACGCAGCGCCTCGGGGTCGGTGCCGCGCAGGCTGGCCGCCCCGAACAGGACCTCAATCTCGCGCTCCAGCACATACCCCGCAAGCGCATTCCACAGATGCAACATGCCCGTCCCGCCGCGATGGCCCGGGTCCATGCACGACCGCCCCAGTTCCAGCAGGCGCCGGTTTGAGGTTTTCAGCGGCGTCAGATCGAACTCGGTTTCCGAATAGAACCGGCCCGCCGCCTGCATCCGATCACAGGGGAGCAGCCGATAAACCCCCACCACATGATCAAGATCAGCCGGCCGCCGCTCTCGGTCGATCAGCACCAGATGGTCAAAGTACGGATCGAACTCATCCCGCTCGACCCGGGCCTGATGATCGACCAGCGGCCCGCCGGCGCCCAGTTCTTCGACAAAGACCCGATAACGCAGCCGCAGGGCCGCGATATGATCGGCCTCGCCTTCGGCCAGTCGGACGACATAACGGTCTCTCTCGGTCATCGGTCCTGTCTTGTCCTGGTGCGCCCCATTGCGGTTAACCCATGTTAAAGAAAACTGGGAAAAGATCCCGCCGCCCCCGCCATACTGGCTGCCCCGCGAAAGGACTTGCCATGTCATTCCCCGCTTGGCCAGATGGTTCATGCGCCATAGACCGGGACAAGATCCACATGGCGCCCGTCGATCACCACCTTGCCCGCATGTTCGAAATTCACCGTGATCCGCCCGCCGATATTCGACTGCACCTGCCCCAGCCCCCAATCCGGCTGCGATGGGTGGCGCACCATCATGCCCGGCTCTAACAGCGCATTCATTCCCGCACCCCTCATTCCTGGTAAGCGATGACCGAAAAGCCCGACCTGACCGCCCTGCTTGGCTCTCGCCTCTGTCACGATCTTATCAGTCCGATCGGCGCCATCGGCAATGGGGTTGAGCTTTTGATGCTCGACACCGGCGGGCACCGCCCGGAACTGGCCCTGATTTCCGAAAGTGTGGCCCATGCCAATGCCCGCATCCGGTTTTTCCGGTTGGCCTTTGGCGCCGCCGGCACCGCCGAGCAGATGGTGGCGCGCAGCGAATGCGCCGGGATCCTGGGCGATCTGACACGCGGCGGCCGGATGTCGATTGCCTGGCAAAGCCCGACCTCGCTGCCCCGGCGTGAGGCCAAGCTGGCCTTCCTGATCGTCATGTGCCTGGAAAGCGCGCTGCCCCATGGCGTCAAGATCGCCATTGAGC
>CALLZQ010000626.1 GCA_937858255.1 uncultured Tabrizicola sp. | reverse complement strand
AAAGGTGGTGGTGCGTGTTCACGAGCCCCGGCGTCACCACGCAGCCCGCCGCGTCGAGGACCTCGGCCCCTTGGGCGGCAAGCCCCTGGCCCACGGCGGCGATCACGCCCCCGCGGATCAGCACATCGCCCCCGGCTTCAGCGGGACGCAGATAGTGCAGGGCAAAAGCGCCCTCACCGTTCCACCCGGCCTCATCCATCGGGCCCTCGGCCTTGTACCACCGGACCTCTGGCCCCTCGCCTTCACCCGGGGCCCGGGCAAAGCGGGCATCGGCCAGCCCCAGTTCGCGGCGCAGGGCCGTCAGGGCAGCCACGGCTTCGACCAGCCGGTCATCCGCCTTGTCCCAATCCAGCCAGGACAGCGCATTGTCCTGCGCGTAAACGTTGTTGTTGCCCTGCTGGCTGTGGCCGAATTCATCGCCCGCCAGCAACATCGGCACACCTTGCGCAACAAACAACGTGGCCAGCATCGCTTTGGACCGGCGATGCCGCGCCTCAAGGATGCCGGGGTCATCGGTCGGCCCCTCGGCGCCAAGGTTATGGCTCAGGTTGTGATCGTGGCCATCGCGGTTATCCTCGCCATTGGCCTCATTATGCTTGCCGTCATAGCTGACCACATCGCGCAGGGTGAACCCGTCATGCGCGGCAAGGAAATTGACCGATGTGGTCGCCGGCCGCAACGAATGATCGAATTGCACGGGCGAACCCAAGAGCCGTTCGGCCAGCGCCCCCTTGACCCCCGGATCGCGCCGCCAGAAGGCACGCATGTCGTCGCGGGCCTTGTCGTTCCATTCCCGGAACGGAAAGGGGAAACCGCCGACCTGATAGCCGCCTTGACCAATATCCCAAGGCTCGGCAATCAGTTTGACCTGCGACAGCACCGGATCCTGCCGAATGGCGGCAAAGAAGGCGCCCTCGCGCTCGAACCCTTCGGCCTCTCGCCCAAGGGTCGAGGCCAGATCAAAGCGAAAGCCATCGACATGCATCGTCTGCACCCAATAGCGCAGGCTGTCGATCACCATCCGCATCACCATCGGGTGCGCGACATTCAGGGTATTGCCGCAGCCGGTGGTGTCAAAACAATGCCGCCGATCCTCGGCCAGCAGATAATAGGCGGCATTGTCGATGCCACGAAATGACAGTGTCGGCCCCAGTTCCGATCCTTCGGCCGTGTGGTTATAGACCACGTCGAGGATAACCTCGATTCCGGCGGCATGCAGACGACGCACCACGGATTTGACCTCGGACGGATGGCCCGATTTCAGATAGGCCCGGTGCGGCGCAAAAAAGCTGAGGCTGTTATAGCCCCAGTAATTCCTCAGCCCGCGGTCAAGCAACATCTGGTCATGCAGAAACCCGTGCATCGGCAAGAGTTCGACCGCCGTGACGCCGATACGCCGCAGATGGGCGATCATCGCCTCGCTGGCCAGCCCGTCGAGCGTGCCGCGCTGATCTTCGGGCACGTCGGGATGGCGCATCGTGGCGCCCTTGGGATGGGTCTCATAGATCACCGTATCCTCCCAGCGGTGGCGCAGCGCCGCATCTGCCTCCCAGTCAAAGGCCGGGTCGCTGACCACCGCCTTGGGCACGAAGGGCGCCGAGTCGCGCGGGTCGGCGGTCAGGTCATCGCCCTCGGCATGGCCAAAGACCGCCCGGTCCCAGACCATTTCGCCACAAAGTTCACGCGCATAGGGGTCAAGCAGCAGTTTCGCCGGGTTGAACCGGTGCCCATCCTGCGGCGCCCAGGGGCCATGGACCCGGTAGCCATAGACCTGCCCCAGACCGACCCCCGGCAGATAGCCAAACCAGATGCCACCCTGACTTTCCGGCAGGTCGAGCCGGGCAATCTCGGTTTGGCCATCGGGGCTGTAGAGGCACAGCTCAACCCTTGTCGCATTTTCAGAAAACAATGCAAAATTCGTGCCCTCGCCATCGTAATTGGCGCCCATCGTATCGGGGCGTGCGGCCCGCAGATCGAAAGAGGGCAGCAGGGGTTGCTCGTGAATCATGACGGCCTCGACATGTTGAAACCACCCTCGCGGGCAGGTTGATAAAGGGAATAAAGCGGGGTTTTCTCGGCGCGGCGGCGGGCCAGCATCGCCGGCGTCACCAGCGTGGTATCGCCCGAGATGCGGAACCAGCGGCTGTCCTCTTCGGGGTCGTGGCCGATGTTCAGGCCCAGGGGCACCTGCGCCCCCGGCGCCACGACCACATTGCGCAGCCGGACACCGGGGGACAGGCGGGCGCCCGGCATCAGTACCGAGGCATCGAGCCGGGCCGCGCGCCAGACCCGGTTCGCCGGCAACGGATCCGCCAGCCTTGCCGGCGCGCCATCCTCCGGCAGGACGCCAAGGGCCGGCCCCGGGCCTTCTGCGCTGTTCAGCGCATCGGGGCGCAGGCAGGGATCTGCCCCTTGCTGAAAGTCCAGCCAGCTTTGGCGCAGGCCCGACAGGGTGCCGACATCGCGCCAATAGCCCCGCCAGCGCCAGACCGCCGCCACGCCCTGATCGACCGCCAAGGGGATCACGTCATGGCCGAAATCCACCAGCGCGGCATTGCGCAGGGTCGCCCGCAGCCACCGCCAATCGATCACATAGATGCCAAGCGAGGCCAGACCCCGCGAAGGATCATCCGCCATCGCGGCAGGATGAGGCGGCTTTTCGGCAAAGCCCGCAATCTGCCCCGAAGGTCCCTCATCCACCACACCGAAACGGCTTGCCTCGGTCAGAGGGACCGGCATTGCCGCCAGTGTCAGGGCCGCACCACTGGCACGATGGCGCGCGATAAAGGGCCGGTAATCCATGGCATACACATGGTCGGCGGCAACGACCAGCACCTCTTCGGCGTCCAGCGCGTCCAGCGCCTCGGCATTGGCACGCAGCACATCGGCAGTGCCGGCATATCCGGTGCCGGGCCGCCGCAACTGCCCCTCTCGCTCGGTCAGCGCAGCCGCACCGAACAGCGGCGCCCAATGATCGCGCAGATGCGCCGACAGGGTTTGCGGCGGATACTGCGTCGCCACCATGACCCGCCGCATTCCCGAACGCCGCAGCGAGGCCATGGTGAAATCGACGATCCGGTGACGATCGGCAAAGGGCAGGGCCGGCTTGCACTCGGCCCGCGTCAATTCAAACATCCGGCTGCCCTGGCCACCGGCCAGAACCACGGCAACAGTCTTGCTCAGGTCGATCTCGTCCATCCGCGCTCATGCTCCGATCATCTTGGGAGGGCCGGGCCATCGTCGCAGGGCACGGCAGTGCCTCAGAAAGCCGCCCGACCCCGCGCCGGTTCCCGGAAATCGACCGCCCGCGATAACCGCGCTGCATTTGCGCAAAAGATCGCCGATCCGGCGGCGCTGCGCCCATTTTTACGCCACGGCTGGCCCCCGAATGCCCCTTGGCAAAGGGGATACTCGCCCCCCCACATCGCCCGGCGCGATTGACACCCCCGGCCTTTCCGCCATGCTGGGCCAAACCCGCCGCATCGGAGCTGCCCCCCTCCCTGTTGTCCAAACTCTTCGGCGCCCGGCCCAATGCCAAAGCCGAAACCGAA
>CALLZQ010000625.1 GCA_937858255.1 uncultured Tabrizicola sp. | reverse complement strand
AGGCCGTCGTCAGTGCCTTGGCAAAGCCGCGCGGCGCAGGTGCGGCGCGGGCGGCGTCCTCGACATCGGACATCGGGCGGGCGGCCTTGCGGGCGGCAACCTCTTCCAGCTTGTAGGTCTTGATGCGGTCGAGGATCGTGCTCATCGGTTGTCGTTCCATGCTGGGGCAGAGATGTTCTGTCCAAGGGTCTAGCGGCTGCGGCTCGTGAAGGGAAGGCTTCAGGCGGCCCAGTCGATCGGCGAAGTGCCCCGCCCGGCCAGCCAGTCATTGATCCGGCTGAACGGGCGGCTGCCGAAAAAGCCACGGTAGGCCGAAAGGGGCGAGGGATGGGCGCCTTCAAGAAACAGGTGGCCATCGCGGGGCAGGGGGGCGCAGAGGCGCTGCGCCGGCTTGCCCCAAAGGACAAAGGCGCGGGGCCCGTCACTGGCGACGGCCGACAGGATCTGCGCGACCAGGGGCGCCCAGCCCAGCCGGCTATGCCCCTGCGGCTGGCCCAGCGGCACGGCTAGTGCGGTATTCAGCAGCAACCCCCCTTGCCGCGCCCAGCCGCTCAGATCACCAGAGGTTCGGGTTTGCCCGGTATCGCTTGCCAGTTCCGCCAGAATGTTGCGCAGGGAATCGCGCGGGGCCTCGCCCGGCGGAAAGGAAAACGCCAGACCCGTGGCGCGTCCGGGCGTGTGATAGGGGTCCTGGCCCAGAATGACGACGCGGACTGCGGGCCTAGGCGTCAGGTCGAGCGCGTGAAACAGCCGGTCCGCCTGCGGCTGCCAGTCCGGAATCACCGAAAGCCGCGCCCAAAGTTGCGGCCAATCGTCGGAAAAGAAGGGCAAATCCGCCCAAGATGCGGGCGGGGCGGGCGGCTGCACCCTCAGGCCTTGCGGGCGGGTTGATGGGTCAGGCGGGCCAGGGCCTCGACCTTGCCCCGCGCCGCGCCGGAATCGATCGAGGCGCGCGCCATCTCGACCCCTTCGCTCAGGCTGGCGGCCTTGTCGGCAACGACCAGCGCAGCGGCGGCATTCAGCAGGACCGCATCACGATAGGCCCCGGCCTCGCCCGCCAAAAGGGCGCGGAAGGCCTGTGCGTTTTCTGCCGGCGTGCCGCCCATGATCTTTTCAAACGGGTGGTAGGGCAGGCCCGCATCCTCGGGGTGCAGGGTGAATTCGCGCACGGCCCCGCCCTCGACCACCGCCACCTTGGTCGGCGCGGCGATGGAGATCTCATCGGTGCCATCGCCGCCATGGACCAGCCAGGCCTTGATGGTGCCTAGTTGCAGCAAGGTTTCCGCCATCGGCCGGATCAGTGCGTCGGAAAAGGCACCGGTCAACTGGCGACGCACCCCTGCCGGGTTGGTCAGCGGGCCGAGGATGTTGAAGATTGTCCGCGTGCCCAGTTCCTGCCGCACCGGCATCACATGGCGCGTCGCCGGGTGGTGCATCGGTGCCATCATAAAGCCGATCCCGGCCTCGGCCAGACAGGTTTCGACCACATCGGGGCCGACCATGACATTCAGCCCCATCTCGGTCAGCGCATCCGCCGCCCCGGATTTGGACGACAGGTTGCGGTTGCCATGCTTGGCCACCACGACCCCGGCACCCGCCACCACAAAGGCCGTCGCGGTCGAGATGTTCAGCGTGCCCTTGCCGTCGCCGCCAGTGCCGACGATATCCATCGCCCCCTCGGGCGCGCGCACGGCATT
The DNA here is from genome assembly GCA_937858255.1 of uncultured Tabrizicola sp. Classification (GTDB taxonomy): domain Bacteria; phylum Pseudomonadota; class Alphaproteobacteria; order Rhodobacterales; family Rhodobacteraceae; genus Pseudotabrizicola. The sequence goes on along the minus strand of CALLZQ010000625.1, from coordinate 4,948 downwards.
GCAGCGGGCGCGCATCGCGGCGGCAGCGGCGGCATATTCATCCACCGTCTCGCCGCGCGTCCGCAGCGCCATCAGCAGTCCACCCATCTGCGCCGGGGTGCCCTGACCCTCGAACAACGCGCCAAAGGCGGCATCGGCCTCGGCGCGTGTCAGGGGCCGCGTCGCGGCGATACCGATCAGGGGTTTGAGGATATCGCTCATGCCGTGACCCTTACCTCGGCTTCTTCCAGAAAGTTGCGCAGCAACTGATGACCATGCTCGCTGGCGATGCTCTCGGGGTGGAATTGCACCCCCTCGATCAGCGCGGTCTTGTGGCGCAGGCCCATGATTGTGCCATCGTCCAGCCAGGCGGTCACTTCAAGGCAGTCGGGCAGGCTGTCGCGTTCCACCACCAGCGAGTGATAGCGCGTGGCATGAAAGGGCGAGGGCAGGCCACGGCAAACGCCTTTGCCGGTGTGGTGCATCTGGCCCATCTTGCCGTGCACGATCTCATGGCAGCGGACGACCTTGCCGCCAAAGGCCTCGCCAATCGTCTGATGGCCAAGGCAAACGCCAAGGAGGGGGATCTTCGCCTCATAGGCCGCGCGGGTCAGCGGCAGGCAGATGCCGGCCTGCGCCGGGTCACAGGGCCCGGGCGAGAGGATGATCGCCTGCGGCGCCATCGCCAGCACATCCTGAACATGCAGCGCATCGTTGCGCCGCACCACGACCTCCGCCCCCAATTCGCCGAAGTAATGGACGAGGTTGTAGGTAAAGCTGTCATAGTTGTCGATCAGAAGCAGCATCTTGCTTGGACCCGCCTTATAGGGGATGAAGCCCTTGCCGGGCCGCGTTATACATGGTCAGACCGGGAAAGGGGCGTCAAGGCCGAAAGGCCACAAGACGCACGCGAGGAAGGGGGCAGGGTTTTGGCAGGGTTCATAAGGGGTATCCTCTGGGGAAGTGTCGCGGCCGTCGGTGGCCTCGTGGTCGTTTCGCAAATTGCGCCCCCGGCCCCCTCTTTGCCGGCCCCCCCTTTGCAGGAAGCGCCGCCGGCGCCGACCGCCGATGTCGCATCCCCGACTCTCACCGAAACGCCCCCGGCCCCTGCGGTTGAGGCCGAAGTGCAGCCCGTCACCCCCCCCTCGGCGCCAGCGACCGAGGGCGCTGTGCCTGCCGAAACCGCAGCAGCCCCCCTTGCACCAGCGAGTGAGGCCGCTCCGGAACCTGTGGCGGCCGAGGCCGCGTCGCCGCACCCGGCCCCGGAAAGCCAGCCCGAGGCGGCCGTGATCCCGCCGCCCTTGGTCAGCGCCGAGGCACCCGCCGCCGCCCCGCAGCCCGAGGTCCCTCCCGCGCCAGAGGCGCCCGCCGCGCCAGAAGAGACCGCGCCCGAGGTGCCGTCTCTGGCCAGCCTTGCGCCCCCCGCGGCGGCGGATTCCGGCGCCGCGCCGCCTGACGCGCCGCAAGAAGCGCCGCTGCCCCCCCCGACCGAAGCACCGGGCGAAGAGCTGGCGATGGCCGAGACCGCACCACCCGCGCCGCGCCTGCCCGAACCGGCGGCGCCGGCGCCTGATGCTGATCGCCCGGGGGCGCCTTTGGCCCCCGCTGCCGAGACGGCCCCGGCAACGCCTGATCTGCCGCCGCCGCCGCCCCTGACCCGCGAGGAAGAGGCCCTTTTGCGCCCCGGGCCGGATGACGCCGCCGCCGTACCGGCTGTCGAACCGGCGCCGCCCGCGGAAACCCTCCCGCCGCCCGCGCCGGGACTGGACGATACCGCCTCGGGTGTGATCACCGGGCGGCTGCCCCGCATCGGCGATGCGCCGGATGCCACCGCGACCGAGGGCGCTGATCCCGGCGCCACTGCCGAGACCCCCGATCCGGCACTGGATGACACCCTGCCGCCGTTGCAGCGCTTTGCGCGCCCCTTCGAGAACCCCGATGGCAAGCCGCTCTTTGCCATTTTGCTGGAGGATCGGGGCGGCGAGGTTGACCGCCCGGCGCTTGCCGCGCTGGATCTGCCGCTGACCATCGTGATCGACCCCCTTGCCGAGGGCGCCGCCGAGCGTGCGGCGCAGTGGCGCGCCGGCGGGCAAGAGGTGGTGATGACGCTGGCGGATCTGCCCGATGGCGCGACGCCGGGCGATCTGGAGCAGATCCTTCAGGCGCTGTCCCAACGTCTGCCCGAGGCGGTGGCGGTGATTGACCCCGACGGGCGGGGTTTTCAATCTGACCGCCGGCTCTCGGGGCAGCTTGTGGCGATCCTTGCGGGGCAGGGGCGGGGGCTGGTCACGCTCGATCAGGGGCTGAACGCGGCCGATCAGGTGGCGCGGCGCGAAGATCTGGCCGCGACCACGGTATTCCGCCGCTTTGACCCTGACGAGGCCGCAGGGCCGGCCGTCAAGCGCTATCTTGACCGGGCGGTATTCCGGGCGGCGCAAGAGGGCAAGGTGGCGGCCATCGGCACGCTGCGGCCCGAGACGGTGGCGGGCCTGCTCGAATGGTCGGTCGAGGGGCGGGCGTCCAGTGTGGCCATCGCCCCGATCACCGCCCTGATGACGCGCAGCGGCGGCTGAACCTCTGGCGCGCGCGCCATTATGCGGGGGTCAGAGGGGGCGGGCGCGCTCCAGCGGGCAGAGCCTGCCCAGCACCGCCCGCAGCATCAGCAGGTACAGCAGGCCAAGGGGCGCGGCGATCTGATAACCGGTCAGCGCCCCGACAGTCGCGCCGACCCCCAGCCCCAGCAGCCCGGCAGGCAGCCAGCCGAACCAGCCAAGCCGCAAGAGATAGGAACTCAGCGGCAGCACCATGATCATCCCCGCCCCCGCCAGCAGCGGCGAGAGCAGCAGCACCGCGCCGCCTTGCCAAAGTGCCGCCGCCGTCCCCGCGATCACACCCGGATGGGCCAGCCGCACCAGCGCCATCATGCCAGCCCCCAACGCGGCGGGCAGGGCCAGCGTCAGCGCGGCGGCGATCAGCAGCCCGCGCCAGGGGGTGCGCTGCATCGGGGCCGAGGCGATCAGCATCACGCTGCCGAGCCGCCGACTGTCAGCCCGCCGATCATCAGCGTCGGCTGTCCGACACCCACCGGCACCCATTGCCCGGCCTTGCCGCAATTGCCGATCCCCGGGTCCAGTGCCAGATCATTGCCGATGGCCCGGATCTGGCGCAGCGCGGTTGCCCCGTCGCCGATCAGCGTCGCGCCCTTGACCGGGGCGCCGACCTTGCCGTTGCGGACGCGGTACGCCTCGGTGCAGGAAAACACGAATTTGCCGTTGGTGATATCGACCTGCCCGCCGCCAAAGCCCACGGCATAGATCCCGTCTTTCAGGCTGGCCAGAATACCAGCCGGATCATCCTTGCCCGCCAGCATATAGGTGTTGGTCATGCGGGGCATCGGAATATGGGCAAAGCTCTCGCGCCGGCCGTTGCCGGTGGGGGCGACACCCATCAGCCGGGCATTCTGGCGGTCCTGCATATAGCCGACCAACACGCCATCCTCGATCAGCACATTGCGGGCCGAGGGCGTGCCCTCGTCATCAATGGTCAGGCTGCCGCGCCGGTCGGGCAGGGTGCCGTCATCCAGCACCGTCACGCCCGGCGCCGCGATCCGCTGCCGCATCAGCCCGGCAAAGGCCGAGGTCTTGCGGCGGTTGAAATCGCCCTCAAGCCCGTGGCCGATCGCCTCATGCAACAGGATGCCCGGCCAGCCGGGGCCAAGCACCACATCCATCACCCCCGCCGGCGCGGCCTCGGCCCCCAGATTGACGGTCGCGATCCGCAGCGCCTCAGCGATCAGCGGCTGCCAATGGGCAGGCTGCAGGCCGGCAAGGCCATAGCGCCCGCCGCCGCCCATGCCGCCCTGTTCGCGCCGCCCGTTCTCCTCGACAATCACGCTGACATTCAGCCGCGCCATCGGGCGGATATCGGTCAGGCGCAGCCCCTCGGGGCGCAGGATCTCGATCTCTTGATATGAGGCGGAAACCGTGGCCGAAACTTGGACCACCCGCGGGTCCAGCGCCCGGGCATAGGCGTCGATTTCCCGCAGCAGGTCGATCTTGGCGGCAAAGGTGGCATCGCCCATCGGGTCGCTATCGCCATATAGCCGCCGGTTGGTCCCGGCCGGCGCATCGGCCAGGGTGCCGCCACCGGCGCCAACCGCCAGACGCGCGGTTTCCGCCGCGCGCAGCAGCGCTTTTTCGCTGATTTCAGTCGAATGGGCATAGCCTGCGACCTCTCCACGCACGGCGCGCAGCCCAAAGCCTTCGGAGGCATCGTAAGAGGCGGTCTTGATTCGACCGTCATCCAGCACGATCGCCTCAGAGCGGCGGCCCTCGAGGAAGATCTCGCCATCATCCGCGCCCTGCGTCGCCTCCCGCAACACACGCAACCCGGCCGCCTCATCGAGATGGGTCTCAAAGGGGCGGAAGGCCGGATCGGTCATAAGTGCTGTCCTTGATCTGTGTCAAATGGCGCTGCTTTGTCGCAACGGTTTTGCTTGTAGCTGGGCGCACAATATGGTTTCAGGACAACTGGAAACAACGGGATTCTGGACTGCGTGGCCACCTGGCCCCGGGCCGGGCCACAAAAGCGGTGAAAAACCGCCAGTTGAACGGGAATAAAACATGCGTCTTCTGACTTCCTTGGGCGGTTTCGCCGCCGCACTGTCGGCAACGGTCACGGGCGGCGCCGCGCTGGCGCAGGGCCTGGAGATTGTGGGCCGTCCGCATGATCATGCGCTTGGCTTCCAGCCGGCGGCGACCGAACTTGCGCGCGATCTGCAGGGCCTTGACCACATGATCCTGATCATCATCACGGTGATCACGATTTTCGTGACCGGCCTGCTGCTCTGGGTCATGTTCCGCTTCAGCGCCAAGCGGAACCCCAAGCCGGCCACCTTTACCCACAACTCGCCGCTGGAAGTGGCATGGACCGTGATCCCGATCGTGATCCTGGTCTTTATCGGCGTGTT
>CALLZQ010000624.1 GCA_937858255.1 uncultured Tabrizicola sp. | reverse complement strand
GACGCACTAGGTCAATGTTCACCCCCATCGCACGGGCGGATGCAGCAGAATCGCCGACCATCCGCACCGTCAGCCCGGCCCGCGTGTTGCGCAGGCCCCACCACAGGGCGAGTGCTAGCAGGATGCCTGCAAAGAACAGCGGGTTCACCTGCAGCGCCTGCTGCACCTGCGGGTTGCCCGACCAACCGCCAAGCGGCAGAGAGTCCAGCCTTGGGGCAGACGGCTGGATGTAGGGCTTGCCGAAGAAGAAGGCGAGGCCGGTGCCCAGGCTAATGAAAGCCAGACCCACGGCGATGTCATTCACCTTTGGCAGCTTGCAGATCCAGCCATGCGCCGCGCCCAGGACCACCCCTGCCATGCCGGCGGCCAACACGCCCAGCCAGGGCGAGCCAGTAGAGTAAGACACCGCATAGGCGACCATGGCACCAAAGATCAGGCTGCCTTCTAACCCCAGATTGATGCGACCCGATTTCTCGGTCAGGCATTCGCCAAGCGCCACAAACAGGAATGGGATTGAGACCCGGATCGCGCCGCCGATCATGGCGTAAAAGACGATCAGAAGATCTGCCTGACTCATGTCCGGTCTCCGCCGCGATGATACGTCAGGAACGGCAGGCGGCCATAGAAGGTGTCGCTGATCAGCAGGGTCAGAAAAATGATCCCCTGCAGCACCAGCATGGTGGCATCCGGCATCTCCATCCGCCGCTGCACAAGGCCGCCCGAAGCATCCAGCGCCCCGATCAGGATGGCCACCGGGACGACGGCCAGAGGGTTCTGCCGCGCCAGAAAGGCCACAAGGATACCCGCAAAGCCGTAACCCGTGGCCAGCGAGGCATTGGCTTGACCGTGGATCGCCGCAACTTCGAAGAACCCCGCCAACCCGGCGCAACCACCAGCAATGGCACAGCAGGCCAGCATCATACGACCCACCGGCAGGCCCTGCCCCTGTGCCGCGCGCAGGTTGCCGCCTGCGATGCGTGCGGCAAAGCCGAAACTGGTGCGGGTCATCACGACCCACAGGACGACCGCCAGCACCAGCCCGCCGGCCAGACCCCAGTGAACCGATGTGCCGAACATCTCACCCACCCGCAAATCGGGGCCAAGGGGCTGGGTCGAAGGTTTGTTGGCCGACCCCGGGTCTCGGAACGGACCTTCGATCAGGAAACTGGCGATGGCGATGGCGATATAGGTCAGCAGCCGCGGAAATCGTCTCTGTTACCGCTCGCGCATGTTTCAGCCGGCCCGCAAGAACCATCCAGCCCGCCCCCGTTGCCATGGCTGCCAGCACCATGACGGTCAGGATCATCAGCGCGGGCAGTCCGCTGCCTTGCATTGGAAGGGCCACTATCGCCGCCGACAGCCCGCCCAGCACCAGCGCGCCTTCGGCCCCCAGGAGCGTCAGCCCGATGCGGGCGGGGATGGCAAAGGCCAGGCCGGTCAGAATCAGCGGCGCGGCGCGTTGCAGGGCATTCTGGATCGAGAACCAGGACGAGAACCCGCCGGTCCAGACCAAAGAGAAGAACGTGGCTGGAGATTTGCTCAATGCCAGCAGAAAGACCGAAAAGATCAAGGCCGACACCAAAAGCGCGGCCAGCGGAATGATCACCGGCTCGATCAGCCGGGCCTCGGGCAGGCTCTGCCGCAGGCGGGCCTCCAAGCCGTCCGGCGTAGAGTCGGGTGAGGATTCGCTGGACATGGGGTTCGTACCACTCCTCAAACCGGCTGCGACAAGACAAGTGAACAGAAGCCGGGCCCGGCGCCTGCGCCGGACCCGGGACTGCGCGGCAGGACGGCAGGCCCCGGGGAAAGGCTGCGCCCTGCCCGTGCAATCAGTTCGTCGAACCGATGACGCCGTCCAGCAGATAGTTCATTGCTTCTAGCTCGGGTGCGTAATTGTCCAGCGAGGCAGCGATCACCTCGTTGCCATTGTTGTCCTTCAGCGGGCCGACGTAAATCGGCTTGCCCGCCTTCAGCCCCTCGATGGCCGCTGTTGCTGCTGCGGCGGCTTCGGGCGTGGCGCCTGCACCAAAGGCGGTGTTGCGCAGCATGTCGTTGTGATAGCCGCCCGCGATCAGGTTCGGCGGCGCCTCGCCCGCGGCAAGGGCTGCGGCATAGATCTGATAGGTCGTCTCCCACTTGCTTTCCGCGCCGGTGATGAACCCCTTGGGTGCCAACGGCGAACAATCGGCATTGTGACCGCAGGTCTTCACCCCGCGCCCCTCGGCCGTTTCGATCACCACCTTAGGGCTGTCGACATGACATCCGATCACATTGCAACCAGCGTCAATCAGGGCGTTGGCTGCCTCTGCCTCGCGCACCGGCATCGACCATTCTCCGGTAAAGATCACCTGTACCGTGGCATTCGGATTGACCGATCGCGCACCCAGAAGGAAAGAGTTGCAGTTCGACAACACAGTCTGGACCGGCTTGGCCGCGACGAACCCAAGCTTGCCCGTGGGCGACGACAGACCGGCCGCAACGCCGTTCACATAATGCGCCTGATTGAGATAGCTGAAATAGCTGCCCGCGTTCTGCGGATCGGTGTCCTTGTTCCACAAGGGCGCACAATGGCGGAACTGGACGGCGGGATAGGCCTTTGCCGCATCAACCACGAAGGGTGTGTAATAACCGAAGGACGTGGCAAGGATCAGGTTCGCGCCTTCCAGATTGATCATGGATTCCATTGTCTGGCTGACGGCATTGGTCTCGGCGACGTTCTCCTCTTCGACCACCGTGACGCCGGGAACCCCGCGCAGGATGTCCATCGCGGCGGCGTGGGACTGGTTCCAGCCATAGTCATCACGCGGCCCGACATAGATCGCGCCGATGACGACTGGGTTCTGCGCCAGAACGGCGCGGGCGGGCAGGATCGAGGCAGCAAGTCCAGCTGCACCGGATTGCAGCAGGCTGCGGCGGGAAAGGGCATTGGCAAACATGGACAACTCCATCTGTTGGGATCGCCGTCCTTGATCGGCGGCTTGAACCTTGGTCTTGCGGCGGCCCTCCTCCTCCGCCGTGGCGAAGGCCCCGGCGAACCGCGACCCCCGATGTCATGCGCCCCTCCCGGCGCGGCCGGCGGTTGCGGTCAGCGCGGCGGCTGACCAGCCTTGTCGGCAAGGATCTTTGCCTTCAGGTCCTTCAGAAACCAGATGTCCTGCAACTGATCAGGCTGCACCAGATCCCAATGCACCCCGCCCGCTTGACGACCGGCAGGCTTGGTCTCGATCGCTTCCTTCTCGGTCACGATCCAGTTCAACAGCGAGTCATGCGGCATGATGGGCAGGCGGTCGTCATCCACCACCATGCTGGAATGCACCGTGGTCACGATGGGCGTTTCTTCGGTGATCTTGCCCAGATCGCGGAACAGGCCCAGTTCCAGATCGGCGAAACCGCCACCTTTGCCGGTGCGCCCGCCTGATCGGGTGACGGCGATGCAGCCGCAGACCGCGATGTCCAGCGGCATCATGTCTTCAAAGCCCAGCTTCTGACCGACACTGACCGCGCCTTGCGAGGTGGCTGCAAGCTCGAACTGCACCCCATCCCGTTCCAGTTTGGCGGGGTCCAGCAGAACCCAGGGCAATTCTCCCGTGCCAAACTCGGGCACCGGCATATAAAGCTGCTTACCGTCATACAGCGCCCGCAGGCGCACCGGAATCTGCGGCGGATCGGGGTTGCACTTCACCACCTTCGCGCGCTTCCAGATATCCAGCTCGGACAACCGCTTGGCGGCCACCTCGGCGCCAACCCAGTTGGAAATGCGGCTCCAAACCGGCCCGATGTTCATGCCGCTGCTTTCCAGATTGCCCCAGATTTCGGCGCGCAGCCGGTCCTTGTCGGCATTGCGCCCAGCCCAACGGCCCGCGCGTTCTTCTTCGGTGGATTCGAGGGTCGAGGTCAGCGTTGAATGCGACATGATCAGTCCGGTTCGACAAGATCCGCCACCTGGGATGAGACTGGCGGAGGGCCGTTCAGATGGCCCATGGGATGA
>CALLZQ010000623.1 GCA_937858255.1 uncultured Tabrizicola sp. | reverse complement strand
AGGCATGCAGCAGCGCCGCCGGGCCAAGGTATTTGTCGCCATTCCACCAGTAGCTTGGGCATGAGGTCGAGCACGAGGCGCACATCACGCATTCATAAAGCCCGTCGAGTTTCTTGCGATCCTCGATCGACTGGCGCCACTCCTTAGCAGGACGGTTGGTCTTGGTTTCCAGCCACGGCATGATGCTGGCGTGCTGGGCATAGAAATGGGTCAGGTCAGGGATCAGATCCTTGATCACCGGCATATGCGGCAGCGGGTAGATTTTGACATCGCCCTTGATCTCATCAAGGCCAAAGATGCAGGCCAGCGTATTGCGCCCGTCGATATTCATCGCGCAGGAACCGCAAATCCCCTCACGGCAGGACCGGCGGAAGGTCAGCGTCGGATCAATCTCATTCTTGATCTTGATCAGCGCGTCCAGCACCATCGGCCCGCATTTGTCCATGTCGATGAAATAGGTATCGACCTGCGGGTTTTTGCCGTCATCGGGATTCCAGCGGTAGATCTGGAACTTGCGCACATTCTTGGCGCCTTCCGGCTTGGGCCAGGTCTTGCCGGTGCGGACCGTCGAATTCTTGGGAAGCGTGAACTGGACCATGTCTTATCCCTTCCATTCCGGGAACGAGTAGAGTGGGCGGCTTGGCGGCTGCCCGGATTTCTGTTGAACGCAGAGGTCATAGACCGCCGAGGGGTCGCGCCCGGTGATATAGTCGGACGAGACGGTGAGTTCGAATTTTCCGGCCGCCTTGCCATCCGAGCCGATGCCGACCCCGACTTCGCCGCGTGGCTGCTGGGCCAGACGCGCCCGTTCAAGGCACTGTCGCTCGGCCTGCGCCAAGGGGATCGGCCCGCAGGCCGTCAGCGCCAAGGGCAAAAGGAGGATCAGGTATTTCATGGGCCGCTCCAGACGATGCCATTGGCAGCAAGACAGTTTTGCGTCGCCGGGCGGATGGCAATGGCCCGGATATTCGCCTCGGTCAGCGTGCCGGCGACAGTGCCCACGTCGCGGGCAAGGGCCTGAAGCTCTGCCGGGCTGGCATGACGGGTCACGCAATCCGTGGCCTTGACCGCCAGAGGCGCCGCCATGTCCTGCGCGGCAACCGGCTGCACGACAGACACCGCCGCACGCCGCGTCACATCATCGGCAAGCCCCTGCGGGGTGCAGGCCGAGGCAATTGCAGTGGCACAGAGCGCAATCAGTAACCGGGACACGACAATCCCCCCTGATAAGACCCATAGCCCGGGACACATTCCCTGCCCCACATACTGAGGTAAGGTTCCGTCTGCGGATATCTACCCGTCCTCGGGGCCGGTGCCGCCGCGACATGCGCGGGCGACAGGTCTGCGGACGGACGCAAAGAGGCGACACGGGCAAGGCAGGCGTCGTAGGCCGACGAGATCATCCCCTTGGCGATGCCACTGCCAATTGCCGTTCCGACAGCCGCCCCGGTACTGGAATAGTTCACCGGCGCAGGACGGCGCCGGGCTTCTTCATAGGCGGCCTTGCATTCGAGCGCGGTCATTGCCGGGCGGCCCTGATATTTCAGGATCGCCTGCTCGCCGCACCCGGTCAGGGCGGCAAGGGCAACAGTCCCAAGCCCGATGCAAACGGATTGCCGCATCAGAACTTCCGTTCCGCCGGGGCGATCTTTTTCAGGCTGATGCCGCCATTCGCCTCGGTCGTCAGCGGATCGACGTGAACGGCACGGTAGTCGAGCGTCACCTTGTCGCCGTCCACCC
>CALLZQ010000622.1 GCA_937858255.1 uncultured Tabrizicola sp. | reverse complement strand
ATGGATCTGTGGCTGATGCAGAAAATCCTGACCTGACAAGGCCGGCACCACAGGATAGACTCGCCCCATGTCGATCTGGACCCGCATCGCCGACGCGCTGGCCGCCCTGACCCAGGGCGAGGGCCTGACAGTTGTGTTTGACCGGCTGCGCGGGGTGCAGGCGGCGCCGGAGAAATCGGTGGCCTTCACCATCGCCGTCATCGCCCTTGGCGCCAAGATGGCCAAGGCCGATGGCGAGGTGACGCGCGACGAAGTCACCGCCTTTCGGCGCATCTTCGCCATCCCCGAGGGTGAAGAGGCCAATGCAGCCCGGGTCTTTAACCTCGCGCGGCAGGATGTGTCGGGCTTTGACGCCTATGCCCGCAAGATCGCCGCGATGTTCCGGCCCGAGGAGGAAAAGCTCTGCGCCGATGACCGCTCGACCCTGATCGACCTGTTGGAGGGGCTGTTCCAGATTGCCCTCGCCGATGGCGATTTCCATCCCAGCGAAGATGCCTTCCTGCGCGAGGTGGCGTTTATCTTCGGTCTGGATGAGGGCTGTTACCGGATGATGCGCGCCCGCTTTGTCGAGGGGGCGCCGCGCGACCCCTATGATGTGCTGGGCATTCCCCGTGGCGCCACGATGCAAGAGGCGCGGGCGGCCTGGCGGCAGGCGGTCAAGGACAGCCATCCTGACGCGATGATCGCGCGCGGCGTACCGGCTGAGGCGGTCAAGCTGGCCGAGGGCCGGCTGATCGCCATCAACGCCGCCTGGGATGAAATCTCGGGCCGGCGCGCGGCATGACGCCCCGCCCTCTGCGCATCGCCACCTATAATGTCGAGTGGTTCAACGGCCTGTTTGACGACAATGGCCGGCTCTTGGCCGATGGTCAGCCCTCGGCCCGCTACCGGATCGACCGGGCGACGCAGATCGGCGCGCTTGGCATCGTGTTTTCGGCACTGAATGCCGATGCGGTGATGGTGATCGAGGCGCCCGATACCGGCTCGCGCCGGGCCTCTGTCACGGCGCTGGAACATTTCGCCCGCCAGTTCGGGTTGCGCACCAGCCGGGCCATTACCGGCTTTGCTTCGGAAACCGAGCAAGAGATCAGCCTGCTTTATGACCCCGACCGGATCGAAGTGGCGCATGATCCGCAGGGCGATCCGGTCGGCAAGAAGGGCAGCCGCGATGCGCCGCGCTTTGACGGCACCTTTCGCTATGACCTTGATACCGACGCGGCCCCCGATCTGATCCGCTACTCAAAGCCACCGCTGGAACTGGCGATCAAGACCGCGCGGGGCAAAGCGCTGCGGATGATCGGCGTGCATATGAAATCCAAGGCACCGCATGGGGTGTCGGGGCCGGAATTCGTCCGGCTGTCGATCGAGAACCGCCGCAAGCATCTGGCGCAATGCATCTGGCTGCGGGCACGGGTCGAGGCGCATCTGGCGGCAGGTGACGATCTGATTGTCCTTGGCGATTTCAACGATGGCCCGGGGCTGGATGAATATGAAAAGCTGTTCGGTCATTCGGGGACAGAGGTTGTCATGGGACTTGACGCGCCGGCCGAGGCGCGGCTGACCGATCCCCATGCCTGCATGGTGCTGCGCAATCCCATGGGCCTCGCCCCCTCGACCGCGCGGTTCTGGCACGCGCCGAACAAGCGATATTTCGAGGCACTCTTGGATTTCATCATGGTCTCGCCCCGGCTGGCGGCACTGCATCCCGATTGGCGGATCTGGCATCCGTGGAACGACCCGGCCTGCCTGGCCACGCCCGAATTGCATCAGGCGCTGTTGGAGGCGTCGGACCATTTCCCTGTTACGATCGACCTGCCGGGCTATTGATCCCAAGACGTGATTTGCATCCCGGCCACCCCGCCCCCATATTACCCTCATGCGCCAGTTTGTTCTTGCCCTTTGCCTGACCCTGCCCCTGACCGCCCTGCCCCTGCATGCAGAGGAGCCGGCGCCGGAGGACGACGGCCCCAGCCTGATGGAAGAGGGGGCAAAACTCTTGTTTCGCGGGCTGATGGCCGAAATGGGGCCGGCGCTGGAGGATATGAGTACCGCCCTTGGCGAGCTTGAACCGGCGATGCGCGAACTCCTCGCCACAATCGACGATATCCGCAACTATGAGGCGCCGCGGATGTTGGAAAATGGCGATATCCTGATCCCGCGCCGCAAGGATGCGCCGCCGCCCGCCTTCAAGGCCCCGCCGGCGGGTGCACCGCCGGCAGAGATCCAGCTTTAACTGCGTCCGGATCCCGGCACATAATCGCGCCCGTCCTGTTGATCGCGGGAACCCACAACCTCACGCGCCTTGTCGTTTGACATCAGGCTTTCCCAAGGGCCGAGGGGCCGCGTCACCGGCACGCCCGGGAAATAGCGCGCGATAATCTCTTCGTTGGGGATATTCATGCCATTGGTCGAGTTGCAGGCATTGAACACCTGATAGCCCAAGCCATCGGTTTTCAGACACAGATCGACGATCTGCCCCAGATCCCGCGCATCGACATAGTTGAAGGCATTGCGCCGCCGCAGTTCCGGGTCCGCGAAATAGCGCGGGAAGTCGCGGGCATATTCATGCGGCTCGACCACATTGCCGATACGCAGCGCATAGACATCCGCGCCAGTGCGGCGGGCAATGCTGCGCGCCGTCACTTCATTGACCTTTTTTGAGGTGCCATAGGTATCCATCGGATCAATATCGTAATCCTCGGTCAGCGGGAGCTGATGCGGATCGGTCCGCCCATCCGAAAAACAAATGCCATAAGTCGTCTCGGAGGAGGCGATGATGACCTTGCGGACCCCCAGCTTTACCGCCGCCTCGATGACATTATAGGTGCCGACAACATTGACGCGCCATGTCTCGGTATCGGGGCACATCAGCATCCGCGGCACAGCGGCGAAATGCACCACGGCATCAAAGGGCCGCGCCCCCTGCCCGCCCTCCAACTCGTCATAGCCCGCATGACCGTTCAGCGCCGAATAGACCTGCCCGGCGTCGCAAACATCGCCCAACAGATCATGACAGCCCGGCGCATTCAGCGCCACCTTGTCAAAGTTCAGCACCCGATGCCCCTGCCCGGCCAGATAGGGGATCACATGCCGCCCGGCCTTGCCCGAGCCCCCGGTGAAAAATACGCGCATTCTGTCCTCCGCTGCTGACGCAAAGCTAGGGCCTGAGAGGGCAAACGGCAATGCCCCCAGATGTTGCGGCAGGCTCCCTTGAATCCGGGGCGGCAAACCTGTCTAATGCCGCGATCCAAGAACATACAAACACTCGAGCATCCCATGGCCAATGACCTCTTGTCCGCGACCTCTGGCACCTATGACGCCTCCTCGATCGAGGTGCTTGAGGGGTTGGAGCCGGTGCGCAAACGCCCCGGCATGTATATCGGCGGCACGGATGAGCGGGCGTTGCACCATATGGTGGCCGAGATCCTCGACAACTCGATGGATGAGGCGGTGGCCGGCCATGCCACGCGGATCGAGGTCGAGCTGCATGAGGGCAATCTGATCACCATCCGCGACAACGGGCGCGGCATTCCGGTCGATCCTCACCCCAAGTTTCCGGGCAAATCGGCGCTGGAGGTGATCCTCTGTACCCTGCACGCCGGCGGCAAGTTCGGGGGCGACGCCTATGCCACCTCGGGCGGTCTGCACGGGGTTGGCGCCTCGGTCGTCAATGCGCTGTCCGATCTGGTGCGGGTCGAGGTCGCAATCAACCGCGAGCTTTTCGTGCAGGAATTCTCACGCGGTATCCCCAAGGGCCCGGTCGCCAAGGTCGGCGCAGCCCCCAACCGGCGCGGCACCACCGTCACTTTCCGCCCCGACCCCGAAATCTTTGGCCATCAGCAGTTCAAGCCCGCCCGGCTGATGAAGATGGCGCGGTCCAAGGCCTATCTGTTTTCGGGCGTGGAAATCCGCTGGAAATCGGCGGTGCCGGATGGCGACACCCCCATGGAGGCGGTGTTCCACTTCCCCGGGGGCCTTGCCGATTACCTGACCGAGGCGCTGGAAAAGGCCACCCCCTATGCCGACCGCCCCTTTGCCGGCAAGGTCAGCTTTGCCGAGCGGTTCAGCG
>CALLZQ010000621.1 GCA_937858255.1 uncultured Tabrizicola sp. | reverse complement strand
TCGAGCCAGGGCGGTTTGCCCCGGGGACGCGGGCGCAGCCCGCCTCACCCACGGCCATCAGACCGGGGAAGATGGCGTCCGGGCTTTCGGCGGTGGGGTTCAGCACCTCGCCCCAATAGTTCGTCGGAATGCCGCCCATGTTGTAATGCACCGTCGGCAGCACCGGGATCGGATCCTTGTGCAGATCGACGCCAGCAAAGATCCGCGCGGATTCGGTGATGCCGGGCAAGCGCGCCTCTAGCGTTTCGCGCGGCAGGTGGTTCAGGTGCAGGTGGATGTGATCGCCATTGGCCCCGACACCACGGCCCTCGCGGATTTCCAGCGTCATGCAGCGGCTGACGTAATCGCGCGGCGCCAGATCCTTGTAGTGGGGCGCATAGCGCTCCATGAACCGCTCGCCATTCGAGTTGGTCAGATAACCGCCCTCGCCCCGCGCGCCCTCGGTGATCAGGCAGCCCGAGCCGTAAATGCCGGTCGGGTGGAATTGCACGAATTCCATGTCTTGCAGCGGCAGGCCGGCCCGCGCCACCATCCCGCCGCCGTCGCCGGTGCAGGTATGGGCCGAGGGGGCCGAGAAATAGGCCCGGCCATAACCGCCGGTCGCCAGAACCGTCATCTTGGCGTTGAACACATGGATGGTGCCGTCATCCAGCTTCCACGCCACAACGCCGGTGCAGCGGCCATCGGTGATGATCAGGTCAATCGCGAAATATTCGATAAAGAATTCCGCGTTGTTCTTCAGGCTCTGACCATAGAGCGTGTGCAGGATGGCGTGGCCGGTGCGGTCTGCCGCGGCGCAGGTGCGCTGCACGGGCGGGCCTTCGCCGAATTCGGTGGTATGGCCGCCAAAGGGGCGCTGGTAGATCTTGCCCTCTTCGGTGCGGCTGAACGGAACGCCGTAATGCTCCAGCTCATAAACCGCCTTGGGTGCTTCGCGCGCGAGATATTCCATCGCGTCGGTATCACCCAGCCAGTCCGAGCCTTTCACCGTGTCATACATATGCCACTGCCAGCTGTCCGGGCCCATATTGCCAAGGCTGGCAGCG
>CALLZQ010000620.1 GCA_937858255.1 uncultured Tabrizicola sp. | reverse complement strand
CCGACTTGTGCCACTTGCCCCGAAGTCAGGGCATAGGGCGCGGGCAGCGTGACGTTGTTGCCCGAATAGAGGGAATTTCGCATTTCAGACTCCTGTGGGTTTGGTTGCGCGGGCGAACGTGTCCGCCGCGATTTCTTCGTCCAGTTCCTCGATATCGCGGCCACGGCCTGCGACCACTTCGGCGCGGGATTTCAAGCCCGCTTCAATGGCGCGGATTTCGGAGTTCGCTTCCTTCAGCGGGTCCACCCATTGCCAGCCGGGGGCCACGAATTTGACGGCGCGATAATCGGTCAGTTCGGTTTCGCTTGCGCCGATCTCGCCCGCCAATGCCTTGGCGTCGATCCAGCGCCGCCAAAGCGGGCGCAACAACTGCGCTTCGATCAGGGTGCGTTGCAGCATTTCGGCGCGACGCCGGAATTCCAGCAGCCCGACACGGGCGCTTGAATAATTGGTGCCCGACAGATCGCCCGTCACTTGTTCATAGGTCAGCCCGACACCGACGGCGATTTCTCGTTGCTGGCCCTTCACGAATTCGACGGCCTGCGACAGACCTTGACCGGGCTGCGAGAATTCGACTTCGGCCCCAAAGGGCAGAACCCGCATAGCGCCCGGTTCAAGGCTCACGTTCAAACTGCCGTCGGTGGACTCGAATCCCGCCGTGCCGCCTTCGGCGTCGCGCACAAAGCCCGTCATCAGGCTTTGCACCTTCAGCGTCATCAGCATGGCGTCGGACGCGGCGTCGAAGTCCGCCAGCTTCAGCAGCACCGGGGCAAGCCATGACATGCCGCGCACCTGTCCGGGGAAAAGCTGGTCAAAGACGTGCAGCACGTCGCGCGCCGGAACCCGCACCGCCTGCCCCACCATCCCGAACGGGGTTCCGGGGGCATCGGGCAGAATGTGATAGGCGACGATCCTGTCGCTTGCGTCAAACTCCACCCCGGCAACGATCCGCGCGCCGTTGCCCAGATCGCGGGTAAGCGACGGGTCGATTTGGTCGGCGGGCAGCGCCAAGGAACCAAACGCTGCCCGCCCTGATCCGTCGGCGTCGCCGCCACCAACGGATGTTCTGATAAACGCCTCACCGTCGCGCACCAAGGCGCGCACCGCGACGGGCAGAAGGGCCAGCATCTGCCCTTCAAACTCATTGTTCAGCATCCGCCGCGTCGCCGGGTCCGGGTGCTGCGAAAGCGCCTGCCAGCCCTTGCCCACAAGCGCCGCAAGCCAGGTCTCCACGATCCGCGCCGCCGTCGGGTTGTTCATGGACAGTGCCGCCGCGCGGGCCTTGGCTGGCGCGCGGGCCGCAAGGATCGACGCTTGCGGGGCGTTCAGCATCGGCGAACCCTGCCAGCGCCGCCCGCCGCCGCCAGCTTCGATCTGGCGCTTCTGGGTCGGCCCCGTCATGCGGTCGAAAAGGCGGGCAAGGAACGTCATTCTGCCCCGCCATCCACGCGGCGCATGGTCACGACATGGGTTTCAAGGGGTAGCTTCGCGCGGCTGTGAACCAGTTTGGCCACGGCCTCAAGGTCGATCAGAAGCCCATGGAACACGCCTTCCTGATCGACCAATTCGTGAAGGTCGGACAGGTCCGCGCGCAGGTATTGCGCGATGCGCCCTTCCAAATCGTCGCCTTCGGGCAAGGGCCAGAACACATAGCGAACCTTGCTATGCGTTGCCCAGCTTTCGATGCGCCGCCGTTCTTCGGCTTCAGCTTCAGGCGAGTCGGCCTTGATTGCGACGGAACCCGGCAAGCCCATCAACTTGGCCGTCGCGTGATGCGCCGCAAGCCCAGAGAACGCTTGCAAGCCCTTGATGCTGATTCCGCCTTCGGTCAGCCGCTGCATGATCGTCATGCGAACCACTTCGCTGATCGAAAATCGCGCGTTCCGCTCACCTTCGATCTGGGGCAGCAAGCCGCGCTTGCGCCAGTGCCGTTGCAGGACCGGGTTCACGCCGGAAATGTCAGCAGCTTCGCCCGCGCTGAATTCTGCCTGATCGGTGTATTCGATGTGATTGTTCGACACGGCGCGCCCTCACGATGTGGTTTAGTGTCAAATAGCACTATGATTCATGTAGTGTCAACTATCACGAAGTGATCGCCAAGATGTTCTCCGGCCCACTCGCAGCGGCAGGTCTGGCGGCTTGAGGTTCGAGAACTCGCCGAGCAAGCAGTTGACTTGCAGATGGGCTATGGCATCATAGCAGACATGTTTAACATTGGAGGTGCCGCGATGCCGAATGATCTTCCGAGTGAAGAAGTAATGCGGGAACGCTTGACTGCAATGACCAATGAATTGATTAACACAATCACTTCGACTGTCTTTGTCGAACGGATGCGGACCTTTAGGAGCGCTCCCCCCGGTGAAGTGACGTTCGCAAACGCCTCACAATTGTTGTCGCTTGAGTCTTTGAGAAGTGCAGGCGCAAATCTCCCAGAGGACTTCAGGGTGACTAGTCGCTACTTTGAAGATGTGAACACGGGTGAGCGCTTCGACGAAAGCGTCCGTGATCCTATGGCTGAACGGAATGTGGCGTGGTCGGGCTGTGCTGGCGGCGGCGCAGCGGGTGTTTGCGGGTGCGCTGGTGGCAGCACTCAATTGGCCTAGATCATTGCAGAAACTAGGGTTCGTGGAGGCAGAAAGTGCAGATGTTGAATGATCCATTCGAAACGCTTTCTTACACACAGTCCGAACTGAAAGGTGTCATGCGAGTCTGCTATGATAGGATCATAGATTTCGTCACTTCCAAGCCGTTTAGATCGGTATTGGCGGATTTTTCAGAAACGCCGCACTTGGATCGTCCCCGATTTGTCGCCGAAGTTCTGTTGAATCCAGAGGAACTCAGATCAAGGGGTGTGTCTGTCCCAGATGGGTTGTTGATTCAGCGCTCGGCGTTTGGGGATCGAAGGCCGACCTTGTTTGTCATAAAGCATTTTCTTCCTGAACAGTATAGAGACGTTTGGGAAAACGTTAATATTACTTTCGACAATGAGTATCTTGACCACGAGGTTTCGCGAGAGATTGAAGACTGTTGGCGCGAGCCTTTGAATCCGCTGTTGCAAGCAAAGTCTATGAGCCGCGGCGCCGATCTAGAGAAGGTGTAGCTATCGCTGCATCCAGCTTGACGCCAGCACCGGCGCGCGTTTCGGCGCGGGCGCGGCTTCGGTCGAAAGATCGGCGCGGCGCTGGTCATAGTCCAGATTAAGCAACGCCCGCGCGGCGAAGGCATAGACCACACAGTCAAGCGCCTCTGCCCGCCGCCCCGGAATCCGAATGAAGCTGCGCGCCGGCTGGCCTCGCGTGTAGCGCACCACTGACCGTTCGGACGCAAGCTGTTCAAACCAGACCGGGGGCAGATCGGCCGAAAACCGGAAGCTGCCCGCCTGCGCCAGCCGCCCGAACAGTTGCAGCTTCACAGTGTCCACACCGATGATCCACAGGCGCGCGCCCGTCTTGGTGGTCGATCCTGCCCGTTCGATCATCGGACGGTTGCCGGGTGCGCCCTTGATCGCCAGCACCTTGCGCCGCGTCCGGGGCGTGGCAAAGGCGGTAACGTGGTGCATGGACACCCCGTCGCCCGCGTCTATGGCGCAGGCGTCCACCCCGATCTTGCCGCCAAGCGCATGGGGGAAGCGGGCACCGATCAGCCCGTCCAGTTCGACCCAAGTTTCTTCGGCGTCATACTGCCCCCAGATGACCCGATGCCCCAGCACAAGGGCCACGCCGCCTTCGGTCCAGCCCAGATAGGTGACTTCTAGGCGGTCGTGCTGCACGTCCACACCAACCGTCACGGCCAACACTTCGGCGGGCACGGCGGCAAGCCCGAAGGGTTCGGCGCGGGCCATCAGCTCATCTTCGGCCAGCTCATCCCCGGCGCTGCGCCAGCCTTGGCCAAGGATCGTGTTCACAAAGGTTTGCAGGGTGGTCGGATCGTCTTTCGCCTGGACGAATTCCGCCGCCAGCTTGCCCCATGCCGCGTTCGAGTGCAGCGATATCAGGGCATTCATGCGGAACCCGGCATGGCCCCGGATTTCGGGCCTTGTGGC
Source organism: uncultured Tabrizicola sp. (assembly GCA_937858255.1). Classification (GTDB taxonomy): domain Bacteria; phylum Pseudomonadota; class Alphaproteobacteria; order Rhodobacterales; family Rhodobacteraceae; genus Pseudotabrizicola. The sequence goes on along the minus strand of CALLZQ010000620.1, from coordinate 3,305 downwards.
GCGCCACTGGCCAGCCGCGACCATATCCGGCTTGTGCCGTTCCGATACCTCTGCGGCGCAATGCGGGCAGCGCCAGCGGGCAGTTTCGGGCGCGCCTGCATCCCAGACGATATCGGGCCACAGAAGTTCGCTCATCGCCCCACATTCGGGGCATGGCACTTCATAGATTCGGGCGTCGGATTGGGCATAGGCGCGCAGAACATGGCTGGTTTCATCGTGAACCGGGGTGCTGCCCAGAACGATCTTTCGGTCGGGAAAGGACATGGTGCGGCGTTCGGCCAAGAGGATCGGCGAACCTTCGGCGGTCGATTCCATGCCGTCGGCTTCGTCCATGAACAGAACCCGGACGTTGTGGCGGCGCAGGTTGCGCGGTGCCTTTGCCGCGACCACTTTCAACGATCCGCCGGGGAAGCGGCGTGACAGAAGCGTGTTGCGCCCGGACTCGTCCTGTTCATCCGACAGGGCAGCGGCAAGCGCCGGGGATGCCGCGAAGATCGGTTCGATATCCGACACCATGTAGTCGCGGCAATCCGCTTCAGCGGGCAGAAGGCAGAGGATCGGCGCGGGTTCATTGGCCACGAAGGACGCAAGGGCGCTGGTCAGAAGCGTGGTGAACCCTACCCGGACGGGCTTCACCAGAGTCACCCGTTCGATTTCCGCGTCGCCTATGGCGTCGGCAATCTCGCGCTGAAACGGCCAAAGGCGAACCGGGCCGGGCAAGGCGGACACCCCGTCGGGCAGCACGATTTCCCGTTCGATCCATTCCGACAGGCGCAGGCGCGGCGGGGGGATCAGGGCGCGCAGCGCCTGCTTCGTGATCTGGTCAAGCGTCGGCATTGCCAAGTTCCTGCAAAGCGTCGCGCAGTTCGCGGTCGATCATGGTCACGTCGCTGGTGGTCAGGTGCTGCATGGACTGGCGCAGCCGGGAAGGCACCGCCAGAAGCCGGGAACGAAGGGCGCGCAGGGTATCGGACCAAGCCCGTTCCACGTCGCTTGCCGGGACGTATTCGCCGCGCAGGACGGCGTTCTTCAGGGCCTGCGCGTCGGCCTGTTCCCGTGCCAGCCGCGCCCGTTCGCTGGTTAGGTTCAACACCTGTTCTTCGCCGCCGCGCCCGCTTGCCGTCTCGCGCAGGCTGGCGATGTAACGGCGGGTGCTTTCTTCAAGGTCATAGGCATCATGGCCAAGACGAACGACGATATCGCGCTTGCCAAGGGTGGTCAGCATCCCCGGCGTAATGCCGAACAGGTCGCAAAGGTCGGAACCGCCAATGCGATGGACGGGCTTGTCGCCCCCCAGCCCCGGCAGTTCCGACATGATCCGCATCTTTTAACCCCTTGTAAATTCTTGCATAGCTTCAAGCATCGCGCCTCTGCCCCCCGTATAGGTCAGGGCTGACAAGGACCCGCGAAGGTCACGCGCTGCCCGCTGGTCTGGCGCTGGCAAGCGCGTGATCCGCCGCCGAAGGCAGAGTGCAGACCCGTTCGGCGGCGCTGGTGCAGCAATGCGCCGCCATCTGCCCGCCGAAGGTCAGCGTCATGGCACTGACGACTTCGGCATGGGCACCTGCGATGATGCTATCCCAAGGCATCCCGCTTTCGCGCATCAGCGCCATGCACTCGCGGATGCAGGCTGCGGCTTGGTCCGCAGCCGCTTGCTTCGCTTCGATGCGTTCTTGGTCGGTCATGTTGCTGGTCCTTGTTGGGTTTGGGTTGCGTCGGGAAAGGGCAGGACGGCGCAGCGTTCGGTCAGGATGATGCACGTCGGATCGCCGCGCTTGGGGCGGTCTGGCATGATCAGCCATCCGGCATCGGCCAACTGATCCAGCGCACGGCGCGCGGTGCGCTGCGACGTGCAGATCGCCTTGGCGAAGGCGTCGGTATCGGGGACACGGGCCGTTCCTAGGAAGTCCGCAATCAGCACGGTTGCCAGCGCCCGCGCTGCCGGGGACAGTCCCCGGTCGTGCATCACGGCGCGCAGCCATCGGTCATGGGCCTGTTCACGCATTGGCGCGCCCCTTGGCCTTCAGGGTGAACACTCGCGCCCATTTCTCGGACAGCATGACTTCGATGCTTCCAGCCTCTGAAGGGGGCCGACGGAAGGGCAGTCCCCATTCCCCAGCATTCTTCGGCGCAATCTGCGCGACACTCGGATGCCCGCGCTTGGCAAGCCAGCGGTTCCAATCGTCCACCGCGTCACTGTCAGGCTTGATCGGGAACAAGGGGCGGTCCCACTTTTCCGAAGTCATCGCCCGGTCAAAGTTGGTGAAGTCCATTCGGCTTGAAGGGCGCTGCGAATTCGGTGTTTCGGACGGCTGGCCAGCCCTTTGGATATTCTTTGGGTCAGCCTTTATATAGGAAGGTGCAGGTTTGCCCCCTTTTCCGCGCATATCTGCCCCCTTTTTCGGTGCCCCTTCATGATCCGTAAGGGGTGCAGGATTGCCCCCTTTTCCGGGCTTCTTGGTTGGTGCTTGCGCCGCTTTCGGGCGGTCATGGCCAGACGCTTCCGGTCCCTTCGGACAGATCATCGGCACCACGTTGTTGCCGCCCAGAAAGAAGATTTCAGACCGATTCCCGCGCCCGCGCCCTTCAGTCTTGATCAGCCATCCCGCCGCCGCCAGATCGCGCAGGGCGCGCTTGATGGTATCGACAGACGTTGCAAGGGCATCGGCAAGCGTGTCGGTGCCGGGCGCGCAATGGGCGGTCTCGTGATGCGAAAACTGCGTGGCAAGAACGTGGGCTAGAAGCCGGGCCATCGGCGACAGATCAGCGTCACCCGTGATCGCTTTGAGCCATCCCCACCGGGCGCGGTTCCAGTTGCCGTTCTGATCGACGCGCCTTGCAGCGGCGGGCGTGTCGGTGTAACCTTCCGACTGAAGCTGCAATGCTTTGACGTTTGCCCCGGATGCGCCCGCCAGCGCGCCGGGGTTTTCGTTTTCGGAACCCGCGAAACGGTTGGACAAGTGCCGAATTTCGCCATTGTTTTCAATGGGGCGGTCAGAGGGGGTTGGACACGCCAAGTCCCTTGATATTGCTAGAGAAGCGCCCTTCCCTACGGGCTGCCACTTCCCCCTAAAATCCCTAGCTTTGTCAGTCGAGGGCGATCTGATCGGCCTGTCCTGACGGCTGGTCTGGATTTTCTGCAGGTGCTTGCCCATTGCCCCGGCCAGCCGGCTGGGCCAGACTGCCGGTTGGCGGCGGATTCGGGCGGGGGTGGTCTGGGGGCATGGTGTCCTCGCGATCCGCCCGCAGCCAGAGAAAGTGACCCGTGGCATGGCCCGGGCGGAACAAGCTGGGACGGAGCAGGA
>CALLZQ010000619.1 GCA_937858255.1 uncultured Tabrizicola sp. | reverse complement strand
GCGCCGGGTACACCGCGGCCCCGCCGATGCCGGAATCGATCACGTCATCGCCCGCGTTGCCGAGGATCACCTCGCCCGTCGCCGCATCCATCCGCACCAGCATCGCCTCGTCATTGACGACAAAGACCGAGCCGCCGACGACCAGCGGCGCACTCAGCGCGCCCTCGACAGCCGTCCAGATGCGGTTGCCGGTGCCGGCATCGATTGCAGCGGTCCGGCCTGCGGCGGTGCCGGCATAGATGGTGCTGCCGACCACAACCGGATCGCCGGGCACGTCGATCAGCCCCTGATAGCCGCGCCCGGGCCGTTGGCCCGTCACCGGTGCACCCCAGACGCGGGTGCCGTTCAGCTTCAGCGCTGCCGCAAGCTCGCCGCTGTTAAAGGGGAAGACCACGGTCCGGCCAAGGATCGCCGGCGCCGCCGACCCCACGACCGAGGCACTGTTCGGCGCCCCTGCCATGGTCCATTTCACCTTGCCATTCTTGGTCTCGACCGCATAGCCCGCACCATCGCGGGTGGAAACGTAAACCGTGCCGCCCTCAACCGCCGGCGCGCCCGAAACCGGGCTTTCCAGCCGCTGACGCCAGCGCACCGCGCCCGAGGCCGGGTCCATTGCGACCAGCTCACCATAGCCTGTCGCGGCAAAGAGCAACCCGTCGCCATAGGCAAGACCGCCGCCCGAGATATCGCCGCCCCGGTCAAATTTCGCCGTCAGATCGGTTGACCAGAGCGCAGCGCCATTCAGGCCCGTCGCCGCGACCAGCGCGCGGGAATCCATCGTATAGACCCGGCCACCCGCAACCACGGGGGCGGCGGCGATGCGGTTCTTGCGGCTGGCGCCGGTGCCAATATTGGCCGACCAAATGCGCTGCGGGGCGCCGGACAACTGCCCGTGGGGGGCATTGTGCTGGGCATTGCCGCCGCGATGGGTCCATTCGGCATTGGCCGCGGCGGCGGGCAGCGAGATCGCCACGCTGCGGTTTTCAGGCCGGTCCGGCCCGGCCACGGGCGCAGGTTCGCCTTCTTTGGGAATCGACGCCTGCAAATCGGCGCGCACTGGAAACCGCTCCCCCGACAGGATCAGTTCCCGCTCACAACCCGCAAGCACCAGCGTCACCGCCAAGAGCGAGATACCCAAGTTCAGCCTATGCCCTGCCACCCGTGCCACCTCTGTTCCCCCGCCTGCCCTTCGCATTTCCTGCCGAACCGCCCCGACGCGCCGCCGGATCGTCGCCTCAGCCGCCGCTGGCGGGGGCGGCCGTCTCGCCGCCCAGCACCGTGATCATCTGCTGCACGCGTCCGCGCAGCCCGCCCGAGGCCTCTTGATCCTCGGTCAGTGCCTTCAGCCGCACCAGCGCCTCATCCGTCTTGCCCTCTTCGATCAAGAGATAGGCAAGCTGCTCTTCCGCCAGAACGCGATAGGGCCGGCCCGGCACGGCCAGCGCCTCAAGCGCGGTGCGGCGCTCGGCCAGAGGCATTTCTGCGCCCGCCACCAGAATGCGGCGCAGGCTGGCCAGATCGCGATAGGCGACCGGCTGGCTGGCATCGCCCTCGACCGCGGCCAGGGCGGCCAGCGTCGCGTCACGATCCTCGACCGGATCCGTTGCCTGAATCAGCCCCAGAATGGCCTTTTGCGACCCGTCCGCGGGAATCGCCGCCAAAGCGGCGCGGCGCTCTTCGGCCCCGCCCATGTCCAGCGCATCGGTCAGCGCATCGCCAAAGGCCTCGGCCCGCGCCGCATCCCGCGCCTTGGACCATTCGTTATAGGCCGTACCGCCGACCACCCCCAGCACCACAAGGGCACCGATCCAGCCATATTTGCGGAAGGCCGCGAAAAGACGGTCACGGCGGACCTCTTCCGTGACCTCGTCGATGAAACTCTCGCTGTTGCTCACGTTGCCCGGGCTTTCGCTATTCATGCAGGTCGGTCCGGCGGCAGGTTGCCCCTGCTTTCGGTTGCCCCTGTCTTACACGCAAGCACGCGCGCTTGCCAAGCCCTGCCCCCGGCCCCGTACGGCCCGGGCGCGCCAGGCCGCGCATCGCGCCCCCATGGGTTGAGCTTGG
>CALLZQ010000618.1 GCA_937858255.1 uncultured Tabrizicola sp. | reverse complement strand
AGTGCAGCCGGTACTGGAAGCGTGGCTGGCCTCCGCCGTAGCCCAGCACGGCCACGTGGCGCGCACCGCAGGCACCGCAGCTGCACTCGACCGCGAACGGCGTGAGCCCCAGCCGCGTGCGCAGCACCGCGAAGGCGTCGAGCCAGCGTTGGTCGAGCTCGAAGCGGGTCACCACGGCATCGCGCCACTGCGGCTGCGCGGCGAGCTCGTGGGCCCGCAGGAGCACCGCGTCGGGCGAGAACGCCACGCCGACCGCGGCGCCGATCAGCGCGCCCTGGGTACGGTCCGAGTCGGACGAGACCGCGGCGCCGACAGCGGCACCGGCGAGCGCGCCAGCGGCGGCATTCTGATCGGCGGTCTGGCAGGCGGCGAGCGGCAGGGCGATCAGGGCGATCAGGGCAAGTTTGGCTTTCATCTCGGGGTCTCCGGGTTGGTCTGTGATCATTCTTCATGCAGACAACGCCGCGCCCGGCCATGGGTTCCAGAGGAAAATGAAAAACGCGCCCGGGCCGGGGGCCGGGCGCGCGGTTGCTTGCCGATGCCTCGGGTGCTTATGCGCGAGCTGCCGCCACCGAGGCCTCAAGGATCTCCATCGCCTCGGCGAAATGCGCATCCGGGATGGTGATCGGCGCAAGGAAGCGGACCACATTGCCGTAGACGCCGCAGGTCAGCAGAATCAGCCCGCGCTTTTGCGCCTCGGCCCGCACCCGGCCGGTAAAGCCCGCATCGGGTTCCTTGGTCGAGGGATTGGCGAATTCCACCGCCACCATGAATCCGGGGCCGCGAATGTCGCTGATCTCGGGTGTGGTGGCGCGCAGCGATTCGAGCTTTTGCTTCAGCCGGCTGCCCAGTTCATTGGCTCGGGCGCAAAGCTGCTCTTCCTCGATCACATCCATCACCGCATGGGCGGCGGCGATGCCCAGCGGGTTGCCGGCATAGGTGCCGCCCAGACCGCCCGGATTGGCCGCATCCATCAGTTCGGCCTTGCCGGTGACAGCCGCCAGCGGCAGGCCGCCCGCCAGACCCTTGGCCATGGTGGTCAGATCGGCGGCGACGTCATAGCCGTCCATTGCAAACAGGTTGCCGGTGCGGGCAAAGCCGGTCTGGACCTCGTCGGCGATCATCACGATCCCATGCTTGTCGCAGAGCGCGCGGATCGCCTTCACCAGTTCCGCCGGGGCGGGGTAGAAGCCGCCCTCACCCTGCACCGGTTCAAAGATGATGGCGGCCACACGCGCCGGGTCCAGATCGGCCTTGAACAGCTTTTCAATGCCCGCCATCGCGTCCTTGGTCGAGATCCCATGCACATCCATCGGGAAGGGGACGTGGAAAATCCCCGGCATCATGCTGCCAAAGCCTTTTTTGTAGGGCTCGACCTTGCCGGTCAGCGCCATGCCCATGAAGGTCCGGCCATGAAAGCCGCCGCCAAAGGCGATGACCGCATCGCGCCCCGTGGCCACACGGGCGATCTTGATGGCGTTCTCGCAGGCCTCGGCACCCGTCGTCACAAAGATCGTCTTCTTGGCAAAGTCGCCCGGAACGGCAGCGTTCAGACGCTCGGCCAGACGGATATAGGGCTCATAAGGCATGACCTGATGGCAGGTATGGGTGAATTTCTTCATCTGCGCCTCGACCGCCGCCATCACCTTGGGGTGGCAATGGCCGGTGTTCACCACCGCGATCCCGGCGGCAAAGTCGATATAGCGGTTGCCCTCGATATCCCAGACCTCGGCATTCAGCGCACGGTCGGCATAAATCTGGGTCATCATCCCGACCCCGCGCGAGATGGCTTCGTTACGGCGGATGGCGACGTCGGCATTCTTCATGATCTGGCTCCCTTGACCCCGTGCGGCGCGAAATTTCCGCGGTGGGCGAATGCGCGCATTTGATCAAAATTGGCGTTCCGCTTCAACTGCCAGATAAGGCCAAATGACAATGTTTCGGTCAGGCCAGATTTGATTCACCTGCTGTTAACCCTGGCCGGTGCAGAAAGGATTCGCGAATGAGGCGAGGCGGACATGGGACTGACATCCAAACCCACACCCCACCCCACACCCCTGGACGATGACCCGGTGGATCGCCTTCGTCTCATTCGCTCCCGTCGCGTGGGCGCCGTGACCTGGCACCGGCTGATGGCCGAGCATGGCAATGCCGCTGCCGCGCTGAGGGCGCTGCCGGAACTGGCCCGCGCCTCGGGGATCGAGAATTATTCACCCTGTCCTGTCGAGGTGGTTCGCCGCGAACTCGCCGACGGGCAGCGGATCGGCGCGAGGCTGATCACCTGGGGCGACCCGCGCTACCCCGCCGCCCTGATCGACCTGCCCGATGCGCCGCCGGTGCTTTGGGTGCGCGGTGATGACAGTCTGCTTGCCCGACCGATGGTGGCGCTGGTGGGGGCGCGCAATGCCTCCAGCCTCGGGTTGCGGATGGCCCGCCGTCTGGCTGAGGGGGTCGGGCAGGCCGGTTTCGTCACGGTTTCGGGCATGGCGCGGGGAATTGATGCCGAATCGCATCGCGCCAGTCTGGCCACCGGTACGGTGGCGGTGCTGGCAGGGGGGGTCGATGTGGCCTACCCCGAAGAGAATGCGCCGCTCGCCGACCAGATCGCCCGTCAGGGCTGTCTGGTGTCAGAGCAATGTATCGGGCTGCAACCGCAGGCCCGGCATTTCCCGCAGCGCAATCGCGTCGTGTCGGGTCTGGCCCGTGCCGTGGTGGTGGTCGAGGCCGCCGCCCGCTCGGGCAGCTTGCTGACGGCGAGGGCCGCACTGGATCAGGGGCGAGAGGTGCTGGCCGTACCGGGGCATCCGTTCGACGCCCGCGCCACCGGCTGCAACCTTTTGATCCGAGACGGGGCCAGCCTTGTGCGTGGCCCGCAAGATGTGCTGGAGGTGATCGGGGGCCGCGTTTTGCCCTTTTCCCGGGCAGAGAGGATCGACCCCGCCGATCTGGTCGACGCCGAACCGCTGCCCGGCCCCGCGCCGGCACAGCGGCCACTTTCGGATATCTCTGCCCTGCATCGGCGCATCCTTGACCGGCTGGGCCCCAGCCCGCTGGCCGAAGACCAACTGATCCGTGATCTGGCGCTGCCGCCGGGGACGGTGTTGGCGCAATTGGTCACGCTGGAACTGGACGGTCAGGTACAGCGCGCGCCCGGTGGCATGGTCAGCCGCATCTGCTGAATCCCCCCTGTCGGGCCCGCTGCGGAATGCTGCATTGACAATCATCCCGCTTCGCCCACATCTTGCCGCGCCCTGTTGGGCCAGTGCGGATAAGGGAATTTTATGCCAGTCGTCGTTGTCGAATCCCCGGCCAAAGCCAAGACAATCAACAAATATCTGGGATCCGATTACACGGTTCTGGCCTCTTACGGGCATGTGCGGGACCTGCCGGCCAAGGATGGATCGGTCGATCCCGAACATGATTTTGACATGACATGGGAGGTTGCGGCCGACTCGCGCAAGCATGTCAAGGCGATTGCCGAGGCGCTGAAATCCGATGACACGCTGATCCTTGCCACCGACCCTGATCGTGAGGGCGAGGCGATTTCGTGGCACTTGCGCGAAGCGCTCGCCTCCAGCCTGAAGAAGGGCAAGAAGGTTAGCCGCGTCACCTTTAACGCCATCACCAAGGATGCGGTGACCAAGGCGATGGGGGCGCCGCGCGATATCGACACGCCCTTGGTCGAGGCCTATCTGGCCCGCCGCGCGCTGGATTATCTGGTGGGCTTTACCCTCTCGCCCGTGCTGTGGCGCAAGCTGCCGGGTGCCCGCAGCGCGGGTCGGGTGCAATCGGTCTGCCTGCGCCTGATCGTCGAGCGTGAGATGGAGATCGAGGCCTTTCGTCCCCGCGAATACTGGTCTGTGACCGCCGCCCTGACCACGCCACGCGGGCAGGACTATCAGGCCCGCCTGACCGTGCTGGGCGGCAGAAAATTGGACAAATTCGACATTCCGACGTTCGAGGCCGCCGAAATTGCCGTCAAAGCTGTCACTTCCCGAACTTTGACCGTCCAATCGGTCGAGGCAAAGCCCGCCGCCCGCAACCCCCATCCGCCCTTCATGACATCAACCCTGCAACAAGAGGCCAGCCGCAAATTCGGCATGGGGGCCAAGCAGTGCATGAACGCGGCGCAGCGTCTCTATGAGGCCGGGCACATCACCTATATGCGGACCGACGGCATCGACATGGCGCCCGAGGCGGTGATGGCCGCACGGGAGGCGATCAAGGGCCGCTTCGGCGCCGAATACGTCCCGGACTCGCCGCGGATGTACAAAAACAAGGCCAAGAACGCGCAGGAAGCGCATGAATGCATCCGCCCCACCGACATGGCCAAGGGCCCGGAAAAGCTCAAACTTTCCGAAGCCGATCAGGCGCGGCTCTATGATCTGATCTGGAAGCGCACCATTGCCAGCCAGATGGCGGCCGCACGGCTGGAGCGGACCACTGTCGATATCGCCAGCCCCGATGGTCAGGTGGGGCTGCGGTCCACCGGGCAGGTCGTGTTGTTTGACGGGTTCCTCAAGGTCTATGACGAGGGCCGCGACGATGAGGACGAAGAGGGTGGTCGCCTGCCACAGATCATGCAGGGCGAGACGGCCAAGCCGCAGCCCGGCGCCCTTCGCCCCGCTTTTGCCAAGGCCGCCCGCGAGGCCGCCGAGGGCGAGGTGGTGGACAATAGCAGCGATACCCGCACCCGTTCCGCCGTCATCAGCCCCGACGGGGCCATCCTCGGCAGCCAGAGCTTTACCCAGCCGCCGCCCCGCTATACCGAGGCGACGCTGGTCAAGCGGATGGAGGAACTGGGGATCGGCCGGCCCTCGACCTATGCTTCGGTCCTCTCGACGATCCAGGACCGCGAATATGTCCGCAAGGACAGGAACCGGCTGATCCCCGAGGATAAGGGGCGACTGGTCACGGCCTTCCTGACCAATTTCTTCCGTCGCTATGTGGAATATGATTTCACCGCCGATCTGGAAAACGAACTCGATGATGTCTCGGCGGGTGACCGCGAATATAAGGAAGTGCTGGCGCGGTTCTGGCGCGACTTTTCCGCAGCCGTGGCCGAGACCGCCGATCTGCGGATTGGCGAAGTGCTCGAAAAGATTGACGATTTCCTTTCTCCGCATCTTTACCCGCCGCGGGCAGACGGGGGCGATCCGCGCCTCTGCCCGACCTGTGGGACGGGCCGCCTGCATCTGAAGACCGCGCGTTCGGGCGGGGCTTTTATCGGTTGCGGCAATTACCCGGAATGCCGCTATACACGCCCCATCTCGGGCGCCGAGGATGGTGTGACCGCCGATGGCAAGGTGCTGGGTCAGGATGAAGAGGGCAACGATATCTCGGTCCGCTCGGGCCGGTTCGGGCCCTATGTGCAGCGCGGTGAGGCCAGTGAAGAAACCGCCGCGTGCCAGCCTGCCCAAGGGCTGGGCGCCGGACAGCCTGACGCTCGAGCGGGCGCTGGAGCTGTTGTCGCTGCCCCGCCGGATTGGCCAGCACCCCGAGGATGGCGCCGTTGTCGAGGCCGGGATCGGCCGCTATGGCCCCTATGTCAAACATAACGCCGTTTATGCGAACCTGCCTGATGTCGAAGAGGTCTTTACCATCGGCATGAATCGCGCGGTGGAGGTGTTGGCGCAAAAGGCGACACGTGGGCGCGGGGGGGCGGTGCCCCGGCGCCGCTGCGCGAATTGGGCGAACACCCAGAGGGCGGGGCGATTCAGGTCATGTCAGGCCGCTATGGGCCTTATGTGAAGTGGGAAAAGGTCAACGCGACGCTGCCCAAGGAGATGACCCCCGAAGAGGTGACGCTGGATCAGGCGCTGGAGTTGATCGCCGCCAAGGCCGGCGCCAAGGGCACCAAGAAAAAGGCCGCGCCAAAGAAGGCCGCCGCCAAGCCTGCCGCTAAAAAGGCCGCTGCCAAGAAGCCAGCGGCCAAAAAGGCTGCCAAGGAATAGGGATCAACCGGGGGGCGTTTTTGCCGCCCCCGGATGGCCCAATCCTTACCAGATCGTAAAGATCAGAACCTAAGTCATTGAAGTTGCAACGTCTGAGATGCGTCCCCGTCGGGGAAGCCAATCTCACCCCCTGATCGGGATGTCCCGGCCCAAGGCGTAAAACTCGTCATTCGGCCGGATCGTCGCCATATTCACGATCCGGTTCGACAGACCGAAAAAGGCGGTGATGGCGCCGATGTCCCAGATCTCATCCTGTGTAAAGCCGGCATCGGTCAGGGCCTGATGATCCTCAGGCACGATTTCTTGCGCCCTCAGCGCGACCTTGATCGCATATTGGACCATCGCCGCCTCGCGCGCCGTCAGGTCGGCCTTGCGCCAGTTGACCGCCACCTGATCGGCAATCTGCGGGTTCTTGGCCCGGATCCGTAGGATCGCCCCATGCGCCACTACGCAATATTGGCAATCATTGGCGGAACTGGTCGCGACAACGATCAATTCACGCTCGGCCTTGCTCAGCCCGCCCGGCTTTTCCATCAGCGCGTCATGATAATCCATGAAGGCGCGCAGCTCATCTGGGCGGTGCGCCATGGCCAGAAAGATATTGGGCACGAATCCCGACTTTTCGGCAACCACCCCGATACGTTGCGCCAGATCCCCGGGCAGGCTGTCGAGCGGCGCCAAGGGAAAACGGCTGATCGGTTTGGTCATCTCTCGGCCCCCCTTTGCGGATCAAGCAGCCGCCCCATGACCGAGGCAGGCCGCAAAACCCCAATCTGCCGACCGGCTTGCGTGACTGCAAGCTCTGTCGCCCCGTCGCGCAGCCGTGCCATCACCTCTTTGACCGGCATCTCGGCATCGACTGAGGGCGCGTCCGAGGCGCCTGCCTCCATCACATCGGCAGCCGTCAGCACGGTCAGCGGGTTCATATGTGAGACGAAATCCTGCACATAATCATCAACCGGATTGGCGATGATTTCGCGCGCATTGCCGCATTGAACGATCCGCCCCCCCTCCATCAGCGCGATGCGATTGCCGATTTTGAACGCCTCATCCAGATCGTGACTGACGAAGATGATGGTGCGCTTCAGTTTTTGCTGAAGTTCCAGGAGTTCATCCTGCAACTTGGCGCGGATCAGCGGGTCAAGGGCCGAAAACGGCTCATCCATCAACAGGATCGGCGCCTCGGTGACAAAGGCGCGGGCAAGGCCGACGCGCTGCTGCATCCCGCCTGACAGATCGCCCACCCGCCGCTCGGCCCATTGGGTCAGGTTGACCAGTTCCAACTGCCGGTCCACCCGCGCGCGCCGCTCGGCCGGGGTCAGCCCGGCCAGCTCCAGCCCCAGCCCGACATTTTCGCGTACGGTGCGCCAGGGCAAGAGGCCGAATTGCTGAAATACCATGGCGATACGGCTCAGCCGCAATTGTCGCAACGTGGCCTTGTCGGCATGGGTGACAGAGACCATGCCCTTGCCGTCATGCACCCGCACCTCGCCCCGCACCACCGGGTTCAGCCCGTTGACCCCGCGCAACAGCGTCGATTTGCCGGATCCTGACAGGCCCATCAGCACCAGAATCTCGCCCTCGGCCACGCTGAGTGAGCAGTCATGCACGCCCAGAACCTGCCCGGTCGCGGCCTGAATTTCCGCCCGGCTCTGTCCCTTGTCCATCAAGGGCAGGGCGCGGTCCGGGTGATCGCCAAAGACGATGGAAACGCGGTCAAACTCGACGGCACTCATGACTTCACCCTCAGCATCCGGTCGAGCAGGATTGCCACGACGACAATGATAAAGCCCGATTCAAACCCCAGCGCGGTATTGACCGAGTTCAGCGCCCTTACCACCGGCACACCAAGACCATTGGCCCCGACCAGCGCCGCGATCACCACCATCGACAGCGACAGCATGATGGTCTGGTTCAGCCCCGCCATGATCTGCGGCAGGGCATAGGGCAACTCGACCTTCCACAACAGTTGCCGGGGCGTCGCGCCAAAGGCGGTCGCTGCCTCGACCAGCGCGACGGGGGTCGAACTCACCCCCAGATGCGTCAGCCGGATCGGGGCGGGCAAGACAAAGATCCCCGTGGCAATCAGCCCCGGCACCATACCAAGGCCAAAGAACACGATAGCCGGGATCAGATAGACAAAGGTGGGCAGGGTCTGCATCAGATCCAGCACCGGCGACAGCGCGGCATAAAGCCGGGGCCGATGCGCCGCTGCGATACCAATCGGCACCCCCAACCCCATGCAGACCACACAGGCCGAGAGGATCAGCGTCAGGCTCTCCATCGTCTCGTCCCAATAGCCTTGGTTGAGGATGAACAGAAACCCGGCAAGAACGCCCAGACAGAGCTTCCAGCTCCGATGTCCGAACCATGTCGCGACCAGGATCAGAGCGATCAAGATCAGCGGATGCGGCGCCTCCAGACACCACAGGATCGCCTCGATCATCGCCTCCAGCACCGCAGACATGGCGTCAAACAGCCCGCCCAGATGATCGTTCATCCAGTCAAAGACCGCCTTTGCCGCCTTGCCCACCGGGATCTTGCTGTCCGTCAGCCAGTCAAGCACGGCCGCCCCCCTTCATCTGTTCCCAAATATCCTGCGGGGGAGGCGGCCCGGCCTCCGGCCGGCCCGCCCGGGGGCGCAAAGCCCCCGACGCCCGTGTCCCCCTGGTCCGTCGCTCAGTTCAGCGCGGTCGCGACGGCGGCCTTGGCATCGCTGCCATCCTTGGCCGTCACGCCGTCCAGCCAGGCTTCCCAGGTGGCAGGATTGGCCGCGAGCCAGGTCTTGGCCGCCTCGGCGGGATCGGCGCCGTCGTTCAGGATCGCGCCCATGATCTCGTTTTCCATGGCCAGCGAGAAGCCGAGGTTTTGCAGGAATTTGCCGGTGTTCGGGCATTCAGCGGCATAACCGGCGCGGGTGTTGGTATCGACCACGGCGCCGCCCAGGTTCGGGCCAAAATAGTCGTCGCCCCCGGTCAGATAGGTCATCTTGAAGTTCGCGTTCATCGGGTGGGGTTCCCAGCCGAGGAAGACGATCGGCTCACCCGCCTTGTCGGCCTTGGCCACAGCGGCGAGCATCCCCTGTTCCGAGGATTCGACGATCTCAAAGCCATCGAGGCCAAAGGGGCCGCTGGCGATCATGTCCATGATCAGACGGTTGCCGTCATTGCCCGGCTCGATCCCGTAGATCTTGCCACCCAGGGCGTCTTTCTGATCCTTGATATTGGCAAAATCGCTGATCCCGGCCGCAGCGCCAGCGGCATTGGTTGCCAGCGTGTATTTGGCGCCCTCAAGGTTGGTGCGGATGGTCTCGACCTTGCCTGCATCGCGGTAGGGGGCAATGTCGGCCTCCATCGTGGGCATCCAGTTGCCAAGGAAGATGTCGATATCGCCTTCGGCAAGGCCGGTATAGGTCACCGGCACC